>NZ_JBHUDD010000146.1:0-28368 GCF_042677865.1 Lacimonas salitolerans
GGCGGCATCTTCTCAAGCGTCGCGACCAAGGATTCTCATCCTGATTGACGCGCTCTTCTCATCAAGTTTGTCGCGCTACAGATGCCTCCGGCGGGAGTTTAAGGGCAAGATGAAGGATGGACGCGGCTGCGCTATCGGGCCTGGTCGTCCTGCCGGAAGCTGCGGATATGGTCGGGCATTTCGACCCCCGGCAGGTTGCGCGGGTCTGGCAGGGGCGCATCGGTGAGGCTGCGCACCGGGATGACGCCTGCCCAGATCGGCAGGGCGTAATCCTCGTCATCATCCACCGGCCCGCCACTGCGGATCTTGGCGCTGCCTTCGGCGATTTCCATGCCCAGAACGGTTGTCGCTTTCAGCTCCTGCGCCGAGTTGGGGCGCAGCATTGCCGACCGTCCGGGCCACAGCCCGTCGATGAAGGCGGACAGCTTTGCCTCTTTCTGCGCGTCAGGCACGACAAAGGCCTGACCGAACAGCATGACCGACCGGAAATTGGCCGAGTGGTGCATCCCCGAGCGCGCCATCACGAAGCCGTCCAGAATGGTGACGGTCAGACAGACCTCGGCCCCTTTCGAGGCCCGCAGTCCACGGCTGGCAGACGAGCCGTGCCAATAGACGTGATCGCCCTCGCGCCACTGGAAGGTCGGCGTGACAACCGGCTTGCCGTCCATCACATAGCCGACATGGCACATCGGCTGGACATCTAGGATCGCATCGATCGTGGCGCGGTCAAAGGCCCCGCGCTCGTGCGTGCGGCGCAGGCGGGTGCGGTCGGTCTGGCTGAGGTCTGTCATCGCTGCGGGCCTTTCATTCTGCTTGGCAAGCCCGTGATCGCGCCTTATTGGTCACTTTGAAATGACCAGATCAGAACAATTCTCGCATACCAGTTTTCAGGCCGCGCTGGTGTCTCTGTCGCTTGACCGGGCCAGCGCGCTGCCGCTGCACCAGCAACTGACCGAGGCGCTGCGCGATCTGGTGCTGTCGGGCCGTGCCCCGGCGGGTGCGCGCTTGCCGTCATCCCGGCAACTGGCGCAGGAGCTGTCGGTGTCTCGGGTCACCACCCTGACCGCGCTGGAGCAACTGGTGGCCGAAGGCTATCTGGAAACCCGGCGCGGGGCCGGGACCTTTGTGGCGCATGACCTGCCCCGCGCGGCCCCTGCGGTTGGAGCACCCGCCGATCTGCCCGCGCCGCAGCCCCCGCAGCCCTATGCACCGCTGTCGCCCGCGATCCCCGATCTGGCCGGGTTTCCCCATGCCGACTGGGCGCGGCATCTGGAACGCGCCTGGCGTGCGCCGGAACCCGGGTTGCTGGCGCGGCCCGATCCGCTGGGCTGGCCGCCGCTGCGCGCCGCCATCGCCGCTCATCTGGAAGGCTGGCGCGGTCTGCGCTGTGCGCCTGCGCAGGTCATCATCACCTCGGGCGCATCCGAAAGCTTTGACCTGATCGCCCGCGCGCTGTTCGCCCCCGGTGACACCGTGGCGATCGAAGACCCCGCCTTTCCGCCGATGCGCCACGCGCTGACCCGCGCCGGGCTGGCCCTGCACCCCCTGCGGGTCGATGCCGAGGGCCTGCCGGTCGATGCCCTGCCCGCACGGATGCGCGGCGCGGTCGTCACCCCCTCGCGCAGCTATCCGCTGGGCACGACCCTGCCGCTGCCCCGGCGCCTGGCGTTGCTGGATCACGCCGCACGCGCCGGAGCCTGGGTGATCGAGGATGATTACGACAGCGAATTCCGCTATACCGGCCAGCCACTGCCCGCGCTGGCCAGTCTGGATCATGCCGGGCGGGTGATCTATGTCGGCAGCTTTTCCAAGACGCTCAGCCCCGCCCTGCGGCTGGGCTACATGGTCGCCCCGCCCCGCGCGCTGCCTTTGCTGCAACAGGCCATCGCGGCTGCCGGGCCGCGCGCCTCGCTGGTGCCGCAACCGGCGCTGGCAGCCTTCATGGCACAGGGTGGGTTCGCCACCCATCTGCGCCGCATGCGTAGGCTTTATGCCGAAAGGCAGCGGGCACTGATCCACGCGCTTGCACCACTTGCCGATCTGCTGCAGGTCGCCCCTGATCCGGCGGGCATGCACCTTGTCTGTCCGCTGACGCCTGCCTGCCCGCTTGGCGATCACGACATCGCCCGCCGCGCCGCGCGGGCCGGGCTGGGCCTGCGCGCGCTGTCGGCCTATTTCGACGGGCCGGAAGCGCCGCAGGGGCTGGTGCTGGGCTATGCCGGCTTCAATGCAGACACGTTGCGCGATGCCGCCGCCACGCTGGCGGCAATCCTGCGCCATCCTTAGACCCGTGCATAAGGTCGCATGACCCCCCTCGCACCTTCTGCCGGTGTTCGCTAACCTGCCCCTGAATGGAAAAGGAGACCTGCCGTGACCGCACCCGCGCTCAATTCCCGCCACCACAACCGCATCACCGACCTGCACCCCGAAATCACCGCCTGGCGCCGCGATCTGCACACCCACCCCGAGATCGGGTTTCAGGAGGTCCGCACTGCCGGGATCGTCGCGGACAAGCTGAAGGAATTCGGCGTGGACGAGATCATCACCGGCATGGCGACCACCGGCGTGGTGGGCATCATCAAGGGCGAACGGGACGGCCCGATGATCGGGCTGCGCGCCGATATGGACGCGCTGCCGATGAAGGAGCACACCGATGTGCCGTGGAAATCGGTCAACCCCGGCGCGATGCATGCCTGCGGCCATGACGGGCACACCGCGATGCTGCTGGGCGCGGCCAAGATCCTGGCCGAAACGCGCGATTTCGCGGGCTCGGTCGCGGTGATCTTTCAACCCGCCGAAGAGGGTGGCGGCGGTGGCGGCGTGATGGTGCGCGAAGGTCTGTTCGACCGGGCCGACTGCCAGTCGGTCTGGGGGCTGCACAACTGGCCGGGGATGCCGCTGGGCCAGTTCTGCGCACTGTCGGGGCCGATCATGGCGGGCATCGACTATTTCGACATCACGATCAAGGGTCAGGGCACCCATGCCGGGTTGCCGCACAAGGGCGTCGATACGGTACTGGCCGCATCGCATCTGGTGACAGCCATCCAGAGCGTACCGGGGCGCAATGTCTCGCCACATGAAACCGCCACCATCGGCGTGTCGATGTTCAAGGGCTCGGATGCCTATGTGGTCATGCCGGACGAGGCGACGATCGGCGGCTCGGTCCGCTATTTCGACGCCGCCACGCGTGACATGGCCGAGGCGCGCATCCGCAGCCTTGCCAACGGCATCGCCAGCGGCTTCGGGGCCGAGGCGATCATCGACTATCGCAAGAATTACCCGCCCACGGTCAACCACGCCGACGAGACGGACACGGCGGCGCAGGTCGCGGGCGCGCTGGTCGGCACCGACTGCGTGCTGCGCGAAAGCGAGCCCTGCATGGCGGGCGAGGATTTCTCTTTCATGCTGAACGTGCGGCCCGGCAATTACATCTGGATGGGCACCGACCAGCCCGACCGCAAGAACGCCATGGTCCATTACCCCGATTACGATTTCAACGACGCCGCGATCCCGGTGGGCGTGGGGTACTGGCTGGGGCTGGTGGACCAATTGCTTGCGAAGGACTGATTAACGCAAACGCCCCCGCAATTGTCTGCGGGGGCGTTTTAAATGCCAGGCGAAAATCAGGCCTTGAAGGCGGATCAGATTGCGGCCTTGCGGCTTTCCTCAAGATAGATCTCGCGCAGGCGCGGCGCGACCTTGCCCGGCACCCCGGCGCCCACCTTGGCGCCGTCGATCTCGATCACCGGCATCACGAAGGCCGAGGCCGAGGTGATGAACGCCTCGTCCGCATCGCGCGCCTCGTCGATGGTAAAGGACCGCTCCTCGACCTCCATCTGCGCCTCGCGGGCAAAGCGCAGCACGGCGGCGCGGGTGATCCCGTGCAGGATGTCGTTCGACAACTGCCGCGTGATGATCTTGCCGCCCTTCACGATATAGGCGTTGTTGCTGGTGCCCTCGGTCACGAACCCGTCCTCGACCATCCAGGCATCATCGGCCCCGGCCTTCCTGGCCATCATCTTGCCCATCGAGGGATACAGCAACTGCACCGTCTTGATGTCACGGCGGCCCCAGCGGATGTCATCGATGCTGATGACCTTCATGCCCGCCCTGGCCACCGGGCTGTCGGCCAGCCCCGGCTTGTTCTGGGTGAACAGAACCAGCGTCGATGGCGTGGTCTCGGGGTCGGGAAACACGAAATCCCGGTCGCCCGCCGACCCGCGCGTGACCTGAAGATAGATCATCCCCTCCTCGATCCCGTTGCGGGTCACCAGCTCGCGGTGGATCTCCAGCAGGTCGTCGAACTGCGCCGGTTTCTGCATGTCCAGCTCGGCCAGCGACCGCTCCAGCCGGGCCAGATGGCCGGGAAAGTCGATCAGCTTGCCATCCAGCACGCTGGTCACCTCGTAGACGCCATCGGCCATCAGGAAACCACGGTCAAAGATCGACACCTTGGCCTCGTCCTCGGGCAGATAATCGCCGTTCACATAAACGGTGCGGGTCATGGGTGGATCTCCTTATCCCCAAAGGGCGGCACTGGGGGGGTGCACGCCGGCATCATCAAACAAAAGCGGTGCGTCGCGATCCTCGGCCAACAGCAGCGGCCCGTCCAGATCGGTCACCAGCGCGCCCTGCGCCACCAGAGTGGCGGGCGCCATCGCCAGCGAACTGCCGACCATGCAGCCGACCATCACCTTGTAGCCCTCGGCCAGCGCGGCATCGCGCAGCGCCAGCGCCTCGGTCAACCCGCCGGTCTTGTCCAGCTTGATGTTGACCACATCGTACTTGCCGCGCAAATGCGGCAGGCTGGCGCGGTCATGCGCGCTTTCGTCCGCGCAGACCGGCACCGGACGGTCCATGCCGATCAGCGCCTCGTCCTCGCCCGCAGGCAGCGGTTGCTCGACCAGCGTCACACCCAAACGCACCAGATGCGGGGCCAGGTCCGCATAGACCTTGGCCGACCAGCCCTCGTTGGCATCCACGATGATCTGCGATTTGGGCGCTCCACGCCGCACGGCCTCCAGCCGGGGCATGTCGTCGGGCGTGCCCAGCTTGATCTTCAGCAACGGGCGATGCGCGTTCCTGGCCGCCTGCGCCTCCATCTCGGCCGGTTCGGCCAGCGACAGGGTATAGGCCGTGATCTCGGGCCCGGGCGCGGCCAGACCGGCCAGTTCCCACACCCGCTTGCCCGCCTGCTTGGCTGCCAGATCCCACAGCGCGCAATCCACCGCGTTGCGGGCCGCCGCGGCGGGCAGAAGGTCATAGAGCGCCGCGCGGTCAAACACCCGCGGCAAGCCCGCAACCTCTGCCGCCACGCTGTCCAGCGTCTCGTCATAGCGGGCGTAGGGCACGCATTCACCCCAGCCGGTCACACCGCCCTCGGTGATCCGCACCGTCAGCACCTGCGCCTCGGTCCGGCTGCCCCGGCTGATGGTAAACACCTGCGCCAGCCGGAATACGTCGCGCGTCACCTCGATCTGCATCGCGTCCATCCTTCATCTTGCCAGATAAACTCCGGGGGGAATTGCCCGGAACGGGCAATGGGGGGCTGGCCCCCCCATCACCGCTTGCCATTCAGGCGCAGGTCACAGGGTCGCCAGCGCATCCACCAGCTTGCCCGCGCCGAACCGGAACGGATCGGTCGCAGGCAGGCCCAGCCGGGTTTCGATATCGGCCAGATAGGCGCGCGCCTCGTCCTCGGCCATGTGCTGGGTGTTGATCGAATAGCCCACCACCTGACAGGCGGGGTTGGCCACCCGCGCCAGCGTCAGGGCCATGTCACGCACCGCCTCGAGGCTGGGCAGCTTGTAACCCGGCAGACCGCGCATGTGATCGCGCGTCGGCTCGTGGCAGACGATCAGCGCATCGGGCTGCCCGCCATGCACCAGCGCCATGGTCACGCCGGAATAGGAGACGTGAAACAGGCTGCCCTGCCCCTCGATCAGATCCCAGTGGTCGTCATCATTGTCCGGCGTCAGCCATTCGATGCTGCCGGCCATGAAATCGGCGATCACGGCATCCAGCGGCACGCCATCGCCGGTGATCAGGATACCGGTCTGCCCGGTGGCACGGAAACTGGACTTCATCCCGCGCTCGCGCATCTCGGCATCCATCGACAGCGCCGTATACATCTTGCCGACCGAGCAATCGGTGCCCACGGCCAGACAGCGCTTGCCGCTGCGCTTTTCGCCATTGGCGATGGGATATTTCACCGACGGGATGCGCACATCATGCAGCGTGCGGCCCGTCGCGGCGGCCACGGCCACCAGATCGGCCTCGTCGCGCAGAAGGTTGTGCAGCCCCGAGGCCAGATCGAACCCTTCCTCCAGCGCCGTCACCAGCACCTTTTTCCACGCCGGGCTGATCACGCCGCCCCGGTTGGCCACGCCGATCACCAGCGTTTTCGCGCCTGCGGCCTTGGCGGCCTCGAGATCCATGTCGGGCAGGCCCATGTCGGCCTTGCAGCCCTCCATCCGGTACTGGCCCACGGCATTTTCGGGCCGCCAGTCCTTGATCCCCTGCGCCACCTTCGCGGCCAGCGGGTCGGGCGCGTCGCCCAGAAATAGCAGATATGGCGTCTCGATCATGGCGGTCCCCTTTTCATCTCGTGTTGGCGCGCAGTGTCCGGGATTCGTCGGGCAAGTTGCTTCGATTCTGCCGTGTTCCCTGCGTGCGGACCGAATATTCTTGCAGACTTTTACTGATATGCCGCAGAAATGTGCAAGTTTTTCCATTGCACAGAAAACAAGCAGCGCGCCTTGCCGGGACCTGACCAACGTCTTGCCACGCGAAATGCTGCACGGCAGAAACCCCTTGCAGGGCATGGCGCAAATAAATATCCCTGCCCGCGACAATTGCGTAATTTCCTTACCCGAAAGGTGAAAAGATGAGCTTTCGCACCCAGCCCGCCCCCGTCGCCCGCCCCAACCGCTGCCAGCTGTTCGGCCCGGGCTCGCGCCCCGCGATCTTCGAGAAGATGGCAGGCAGCGCCGCGGATGTCATCAACATCGATCTCGAGGACTCGGTCGCGCCCAGCGATAAGGACAGCGCGCGCAAGAACGTGATCCAGGCCATCGGTGATGTCGACTGGGGCAAGAAAACCCTGTCGGTGCGCATCAACGGGCTGGACACGCCGTTCTGGTACCGCGACGTGGTCGACCTGCTGGAGCAGGCCTCGGACCGGCTGGACCTGATCATGATCCCCAAGGTCGGCTGCGCCGCCGACGTCTATGCGGTCGATGCGCTGGTCACGGCGATCGAGGCCGCCAAGGGCCGGACCAAGCGGCTGGGGTTCGAGGTGATCATCGAATCCGCCGCCGGCATCGCCCATGTCGAGGAGATCGCCGCCAGCAGCCCGCGCCTTCAGGCGATGAGCCTGGGCGCGGCGGATTTCGCCGCGTCGATGGGCATGGCCACCACCGGCATCGGCGGCACGCAGGCGAATTACTACATGCTGCACGAAGGCGGCAAATACTGGTCCGATCCCTGGCACTGGGCGCAGGCCAACATCGTCGCCGCCTGCCGCACCCATGGCGTGCTGCCGGTGGATGGCCCGTTCGGCGATTTCTCGGATGACGAAGGCTTTCGCGCGCAGGCGTTGCGCAGCGCGACACTGGGCATGGTCGGCAAATGGGCGATCCACCCCAAGCAGGTGACACTGGCCAACGAGGTCTTCACCCCCACCGAGGCCGCCGTGACCGAGGCGCGCGAGATCCTGAAGGCGATGGAAGAGGCCAAGGCCCGCGGCGAAGGCGCCACCACCTACAAGGGCAAGCTGATCGACATTGCCTCGATCAAGCAGGCCGAGGTGATCGTGCGCCAGTCGGAAATGATCGCCGAGTAAGTCCGGCGTGACCCCATTGTGCGCGCCACAGGCGCGCGCCTAGTATCTCGGCCCGTTCCGGGCCTCGGGGCTGAGGGGCGCTGCCCCTCAAACTCCCCGGAGTTTAGGGGCAAGATGAAGGACCCGGGTTTGCATGGTGTGTGCATGCCATGTGCATGGATCGTGCCGGGCGTTCCGCGACGCCCCGGCTTGCCAAGGGGGCGGTCGCGTGACACGCTTTGAGCGTCAGCAGGGAGGGGCGCATGCAGGCATCCGACACCATCACGCATCTGCCGCAGGTGACCGAACCGCGCAATCCCGGCATGGATCTGAACATGGACTGGGTGATGTCGGCCCGCGCCAATACCTCGGCGATCGAGCGCCGCGCCGCCAGCCTGCCGGGCCGCCGCAGCGTCAAGAAAGAGTATCAGGCCGCGTGGCTGTGCCGGGCGGTATCCTGCATCGACCTGACCACGCTGGCGGGCGATGACACAGGCGGCCGCGTGGCGCGGCTGTGTGCCAAGGCGCGGCAGCCGGTGCGCGGCGACATCCTGCAAGCCCTTGACATGACAGGGCTAACCGTCGGCGCGGTCTGCGTCTATCACGATATGGTGGCCCCGGCGCGGGCGGCCCTGACCGGGTCGGGCATCCCCGTTGCGGCGGTGTCCACGGGCTTTCCCGCCGGGCTGTCGCCCTTTCATTTGCGCGTGGCCGAGATCGGTGAAAGCGTCAAGGCGGGCGCGGAGGAGATCGACATCGTGATCTCGCGTCGCCACGTGCTGACCGGCAACTGGCAGGCGCTGTATGACGAGATGCGCGCCTTTCGCACGGCCTGTGGCGACGCGCATGTCAAGGCGATCCTGGCGACGGGCGAGCTGGGCACGCTGCGCAACGTGGCCCGCGCCAGCCTTGTGTGCATGATGGCGGGGGCCGATTTCATCAAGACCTCGACGGGGAAGGAGGGTGTGAATGCCACCCTGCCCGTCACCCTGGTGATGCTGCGTGCGATCCGCGCGTATCATGCGCGCACGGGGTTTCGCGTGGGCTACAAACCAGCGGGGGGGATCTCCAAGGCCAAGGATGCGCTGGTCTATCTGTCGATGATCAAGGAGGAACTGGGCGACCGCTGGCTGCGGCCAGACCTGTTCCGCTTTGGGGCATCCAGCCTGCTGGGCGATATCGAACGACAGTTGGAGCATCACGTTACCGGAGGCTATTCCGCCAAGTGGCGGCATCCCGTGGGTTGAGACCCTGGTCGCGAATATGTGGGACGATGACATGACCGTGAAAGAGATATTCGAGACGATGGAGTATGGCCCGGCCCCCGAATCCGCCGCCGAGGCGCTGGCCTGGCTGGTGGATCAGGGCGACCGTTTCGGCCATTTCATCGACGGGGCCTTTACCGATCCCGGAGACGGGTTCGACAGCTGCAACCCGGCTACGGGCGAGGTTCTGGCGACGCTGACGCAGGCAGGCGAGGCAGATGTGGATGCCGCCGTTTCAGCCGCCCGTCGCGCGCAGCCGGCTTGGGCAAAGCTGGGCGGGCACGGGCGCGCGCGGCATCTTTATGCTCTGGCGCGGATGATCCAGAAACACAGCCGCCTGTTCGCGGTGCTGGAAACGCTGGACAACGGCAAGCCGGTCCGCGAGGCGCGCGATATCGATATCCCCCTGGTGCAGCGGCATTTTTACCATCACGCAGGGCTGGCGCAGCTGATGGAATCGGAACTGCCGGGCATGGGGCCCCATGGCGTCTGCGGGCAGGTGATCCCGTGGAACTTCCCCTTGCTGATGCTGGCATGGAAAGTCGCCCCGGCGCTGGCGGCGGGCAATACCGTGGTGCTGAAACCGGCGGAATACACCTCGCTGACCGCGTTACTATTTGCCGATATCTGCCGCCGCGCGGGGCTGCCCCGTGGGGTGGTCAACATCGTCACCGGCGACGGTGCTGTGGGCGAGATGGTAGTGGCGCACAAGGGCGTGGACAAGGTGGCGTTCACCGGCTCCACCGGGGTTGGACGTGCGATCCGCCGTGCAACGGCGGGTCAGGGCAAGGCGCTGACGCTGGAGCTGGGTGGCAAATCTGCGTTCATCGTGTTCGACGATGCCGATATCGACAGCGCGATCGAAGGGCTGGTCGATGCGATCTGGTTCAACGGCGGACAGGTCTGCTGCGCGGGGTCGCGCCTGATCGTGCAGGAAGGCATCGCAGAGGCGTTTCACACCCGCCTGTGCGCCCGCATGGACAAGCTGCGCATCGGTGATCCGCTGGACAAATGCGTGGACGTGGGCGCCATCGTCGATCCGGTGCAGCGGGATCGCATCGCGCAGATGGTGGCCGGTTGCACGGCGGGCGAGGTGCATCAGGTGGCTGCCGAGATGCCCGCGCAAGGCTGCTTCTATCCGCCCACGCTGATCACCGGGCTGGCCCCCAGCGACGCGCTGATGCAGGAGGAGATCTTTGGCCCCGTTCTGGTCTCGACCACCTTCCGCACCCCGGCCGAGGCGGTGGACCTGGCCAATGACACCCGATACGGGCTGGCGGCAAGCGTGTGGTCTGAAAACCTGAACCTGGCGCTGGACGTGGCACCGAAACTGGTGGCAGGCGTGATCTGGGTCAACGCGACCAACCTGTTCGACGCGGCCGCCCCCTTTGGCGGGATGCGCGAAAGCGGCTTTGGCCGCGAAGGCGGGTGGGAAGGGTTGCGCGCCTATCTGCGTCCAGTGGTCAAGGCGGCGGGCAAGACGAAACCGCTGGCACAGATTGTCCCTTTCGAGGGGGATAGCAGCTTTCACGGCGGGCTAGACCGGACATCGAAGCTGTATATCGGGGGCAAGCAGGCGCGGCCGGATGGCGGCTATACCCGCGCGGTCCATGGCAAAAGCGGCAAGGCCCTGGGCGAGGTGCCGATCGCCAACCGCAAGGATATCCGCAACGCGGTCGAGGCTGCGGCGGGGGCCGCAGGCTGGGCCAAGACCACCGGCCACGCCCGCGCGCAGATCCTGTATTTCATTGCCGAGAACCTTGAGGCGCGGGCGGATGAGTTTGCCGCGCGGATCGACGCCATGACCGGCATCCGCAAGGGTGCATCCGAGGTGCAGGCCAGCATCAGCCGCCTGTTCACCTATGCTGCCTGGGCCGACAAGTTCGATGGCCGGGTCAAGGGCGTGCCGCTGCGCGGCGTGGCGATGGCGATGCGCGCGCCGGTGGGCGTGATCGGCGCGATCTGCCCGGACGAGGCACCTTTGCTGGGGCTGGTGTCGCTGATGGGCCCGGCGATGGCGATGGGCAATCCTTGTGTGCTGATCGCATCCGAGCCCTATCCGCTGGCGGCCCTGGACTTTACCCAGATCATCGAAACCTCGGACGTGCCGGAGGGTGTGGTCAACATCCTGACCGGCAGCCATGCCGAGCTTGCGCCCACGCTGGCGCGCCATGCGGGGGTGGATGCGCTGTGGTGCTTCAGCTCGACCGACCTGTCGGCGCAGATCGAGGCGGACAGCGCCGCCAGCCTTAAACGCACATGGGTGAACAACGCGCAGACGCGCGACTGGACGGGCGCGGCGGGCGAAGGGCATGAGTTTCTGGAGGCCGCGACCGAGATCAAGACGATATGGGTGCCTTATGGCGAATGACGTCTTCATCGGTGACTATGACCGCCGCGTGACGCCTGAAGAACTGGACGCGCGAGCCGCCAAGGGCGCAGGCGCGCTGCTGGCCGCCGGGATCGGCCCGGATACGCCGGTGGCCGTCATCATGCGCAACGATCTGGCGCAGATCGAGGTGATGCGCGCCACCGCCCGTGCAGGCGCTGTGATCGTTGCGCTGAACTGGCACGGCGCGGCGGACGAGGTGGAGGCGATCTGCGACGATGCAGGCGCGCATCACGTCATCATCCATCGCGACCTGATTGCGCCCCTGGCCCCCGCGCTGGCGGGGCGGCAGGTGATCGGGGCCACCCCCGGCCCGGCGCTGTGCGCGGCCTATGATATCGGCGATGCGGCGCGGGATGGCGACTGCCCGGAATGGGCCGATCTGGTGGACGCGGCAGAGCCGCTTCTACATACCGAGATGATGCGCCCGATGCTGCGCTATACCTCGGGGTCCACGGGCAGGCCCAAGGGCGTGCGCCGCACCCGCAGCGGACCGCGAAAGGATTTCACCAACCTGCTGGTGCAGGTGGGCGACGAGATGATGGGCCTGCGCCCCGGCGCGCGGTTCCTGACCGCGGCACCGGTATATCACTCGGCCCCGTCGACCCTGACCAGTGCCGCGCTGGTGACGCCCGGCGTGTCGACCCTGCTGGCCCCGCGCTTCGAGCCCGAGGATTTTCTGGCGACCATCGCGCGGGACCGGATCACCCATATCTACCTTGTGCCCACGATGATGAGCCGGCTGCTGAAACTGCCCGAGGATGTGAAGGCGCGGTATGACCTGTCATCGGTGGAATTCGCCGTCTCGACCGGCTCGCCCTGGCCGCATGACCTGAAACGCGCGATGATCGACTGGTGGGGGCCGGTGTTCTGGGAAAGCTATGGCGCGACCGAGATCGGGTTCATGACCATGGCCTCCAGCGCCGACGCGCTGGAGCGGCCCGGCACGGCGGGACGGATGCAGATGGGCGGCACGTTGCTGATTCTGGACGAACAGGGCAACACGCTGCCCGCCGGTGAGGTGGGCGAGATCTACGCGCGGATGGACGCCTTTGGCGGGTTCGATTATTCGAACGATCCGCAGGCGCGGGCCAGCGCGGAAAAGCACGGGCATTTTTCGGTGGGCGACCTGGGCTGGGTGGACGAGGACGGATACCTGTTCATCACCGACCGCAAGAAGGACATGATCATTTCCGGCGGGGCGAATATCTTTCCCGCCGAGATCGAGGCGGTGCTGATGCGCGCGCCCTTCGTGCGCGATGTCGCCGTGTTCGGCGCGCCGCATCCCGAGTTCGGCGAACAGGTGGTGGCAGCCATCGAGCCTGCGCAGGGGGTCGAGCCGGACGCGGGCGCGGTGCGGGAGTTTCTGAATGGCCGGCTGGCGCGGTTCAAACAACCGCGCATCATAGACTTTCACGACAAGCTGCCGCGCGAGGACACCGGCAAGGTGTTCAAACCCCGCCTGCGCGCGCCCTATTGGGAAAAGGCAGGCCGCCGGATCTGAGCCGTCTGCGCGTGGGGCAGGTGACCGCATTGAGTGCGCCTTGTCGGCGCACGCCGAGTATCTCGGCCCGTTCCGGGCCTCGGGGATGAGGGGCGCTGCCCCTCAAACTCCCCGGAGTTTATCTGGCAAGATGAAGACAGGACCGCGTGTCAGTTGGCCGCCGCCGATTCCAGCCCCTCGGGCTGGCCCACCACGACGAAGGTCAGGCGCGACGGGTCGAGCAGTTCCTGCCCGACCCGGGTGATATCCTCGAGCGTGACGGCGTTCAGCTTGTCGTTGCGGGTGGCGATGTAATCGATGGGCAGCCCCTCCATCTGCATGGCCACGATGATGTTGGCGATCGGACCGTTGCCGTCGAAGCGCAGCGGATAGGCCCCGGTGAGATATGTCTTGGCGTTTTCCAGCTCGTCCTCGGTCACGCCCTGATCCAGCATCTTTTGCCATTCATCGCGGATCACCTGCACGGTTTCTGCCATCCGCTCGTTGGCCGATGCGACCGAGCCTTGCCAGAGCTGCGCGTGATCCTTGTCGACGAGGTAGGAATAAATGCCATAGGTCAGGCCACGTTTCTCGCGCACTTCGCTCATCAGGCGGCTTTCGAAACCGCCGCCGCCCAGGATGTGATCCAGCACGAAGGCGGCAAAGAAATCAGGGTCGTCGCGGTCGATGCCGGGCTGGCCGAACACCGCCACGGACTGCGGTGTCGCGAAATCGACCACATGGACGTCACCATCGAGCGTGACCTGGGCAGGTCCGGGCAGTGGCGCGCCGGTGGCGGGCAGATCCCCCAGCAGGGTGTCAAGCAAGGCAGACAGGTCCTCGGGCGATATGTCGCCCACGGCGCCGACGTAGATGCGGTCACGGGCCAGGGCGCCCTCGTGCGCGGCCAGCAGATCGTCGCGGGTCAGATCGGTAACCGTTTCGACCGAGCCGTCCTGCGGCAGGGCGTAGGGGTGATCGCCATACACCATCGCGTCAAAGACGCGGGTTGCGATGCTGCGCGGGTCTTTCTCGTCCGACCGCAGGCTGGAGAGCAGTTGCGCGCGCACGCGCTCGACCGCGTCCTCGTCGAACCGGGGGGAGATCAGGCTGTCGCGCAGCAAATCCACCGCACTGTCGCGGTTCTCGGTCAGGAACTTGGCCGAAACGCGCACCGCATCATCCGACAGGCTATAGCTGAAAGAGGCAGCCAGAGATTCCGTCGCGCGGGCGAAACCGCGGGAGTCCAGATCGGCGGCCCCTTCTTCAAGCAGCGAGACCATAAGGCTGGTCGCGCCCTTCTTTTCGGGCGCATCCAGCGCGGCACCGCCACGGAAGCGTATTTCCAGCGCGGTGAAGGGGATCGAGTTTTCTTCGACCAGCCAGGCCGTGATGCCGCCGGGTGTCGTGATTTCCTGAATCTCGACCTCGGCACGGGCGGGCAGCGCGGCGACCGCCAGAAAGATGGCGCAGACAAAGCGGATCATTGGGTTACCTCCTCGGCCATCAGATAGCCGGTGACTGATGTGCGGCGGTCCAGGACCATCCGCGCGGCGGACATCACGTCGTCTGCCGTGACCTCTTGCAGGATATCGGGCCAGTCCTGCACATCCTGCACGGTCAGCCCCTGCGTCAGCGCCCGACCATAGCGGTTGGCCAGCGAGTTGACGCTGTCGCGGGCGTAGATCTGGCTGGCGCGCATCTGGAACTTGATCCGCTCCAGTTGCTCGGCATCCACGCCGGTTTCCAGAAACTCGGCCAAGGCGCGGTCCAGTCCGGCCTCGGCCTCTTCCAGCGTGACGCCGGGTGTCGGCACGACGATGAAATCGAACGTCGTGTCATCCAGCGAGGTGCCGCCGTAAAAGGCGCCGGTGAAGGTCGCGATCTGGTCGTCGAATTGCAGCTTTTCGGCCAGAACGCTGGTGGTGCCGCCACCCAGGATATCCGACAGGATCGACAGGGCGGCCGCGGTTTCCTGCGCGCCGCTGTCACGTTCGGGGGCCAAATAGGACCGGCTGACATAGGGTTGCGCCACGCGGGCATCGCGAAAGATCAGGCGTCTTTCGGATGTCTGTGGCGGTTCCTGCGGGCGGGTCCGCTCCGGCAGGTCGGGATTTGCGGGGATCGGGCCATAGTGTGTTTCGGCCAGTTCGCGCACCTCGTCCGGGGTCACATCGCCGGCGACGATCAGGATCGCGTTGTTGGGCGCGTAATAGCGGTCGTAAAAGGCGCGGGCCTTGGTCTGGTCCAGCGCCACCATCTCGTGACGCCAGCCGATGATCGGCACGCCGTAGCGGTGGTTGAGGTATTGCACCGCGTTCTTTTGTTCCCGAAACAGGGCGCGGGGATTGTTCTCGACCCGCTGGTTGCGTTCTTCGATGATCACCTCGCGCTCGACCGCCACGTCGGTTTCGCTGAGTTTCAGGTTGACCATCCGGTCCGCTTCCATCTGCA
Source organism: Lacimonas salitolerans (assembly GCF_042677865.1). Classification (NCBI taxonomy): domain Bacteria; kingdom Pseudomonadati; phylum Pseudomonadota; class Alphaproteobacteria; order Rhodobacterales; family Paracoccaceae; genus Lacimonas; species Lacimonas salitolerans. The sequence goes on from NZ_JBHUDD010000146.1 coordinate 15,414, forward strand.
TCATCAGGTCCAGACGGTCGGCGGCGATGCGCTGAAAATAGGCGGTGTAGTCATAGCTGGTAAAGGCGTTGTCCGAACCGCCGTTGCGCGCGACCGTGGCGGAAAATTCTCCCGGTTCCAGAGTTTCTGTGCCGCGAAACAGCAGGTGTTCCAGAAAATGCGCCACGCCGGAGCTGCCGGGCGGTTCGTCTGCCGATCCGGCGCGATACCACAGCATGTGCACCACGACAGGGGCACGGGTATCCTCGATCACCACGACCTCCATGCCGTTGTCGAGGGCAAAGCTGGTGACCTGATCGCGCGCCGCGGCGGGAACCGCCAACGCGAAAAGACCAAGAAAAAGCGCGGCTAGTCGCAGCATCGGCACACCTCCTGTGAACGGTAGTGGAAAAGATACCCCGAAACCGGATCACCGCAAGCCGCGCTGACGCTGTTGTGAGGGGTCAGTTGCCCGGCGGGGCCGAGGGGGTCGGCACGCCAACGCGGCGATAGGCGTTGTTGGTGCGCACAGAGTTCAGCGTCTGCGGCTCGTAGACCGAGTTGTACTTGTTCTTGACGAAGATGCGCAGGCGCTGGAAGCGGCCCTTGCGCTGGCGAAACTCCTCGTCCTCCTGCGCCAGTGTGCCGCGGATGTTGGCCGGGGTGCCACCGCGCGCCGCATGCTGCACAAGCGCCGCATCCGAGGCAGGCACGCCGGAGGCATCCAGCGCCGCTGGACGCCCGCCCAGTGCCGCGACGCCATCGGCCAGCGGATTCTGATCAACCAGATTGCGCGCACCCGGCGTGGGCGCGGGAAGCGCATTGTAGTCGGACGGGGACTGTAGCGGCTTGGCGGGCAGGATCGCGAATTCATCCGGCCCGTTGCCCGATGATTTCAGCTGCCGCAGATCGATCTCGCGGTCCCCGCGCGCGCAGGCAGCCACCGCCAGCACAAGTATCAATCCGACTGTTACCCGCGTGATACCCATCACTGCCTCCGTCTCTTTGGCCCAGCCTTAACCGATATCGCCCGCCGCGTCACGGGGCCTTTTTCGCCTTGCCATCGTTGCCGGTGAACAAGATCAGCCCGACCGCACCGATGAAGATCGAGATATCGGCCACGTTGAACGCATAGGGGTTTTCAAACCCGCAGCACGACATGTTCAGAAAATCCGCCACCGCGCCATACAGCACGCGGTCCACCACATTGCCCATCGCGCCGCCCACCATCAGACCGGCGGCGACAAAGCCCAGCCGCCCAGGCGGATCGTGGCGCACCCACCAGACCACGCCGATCGACACCACCACGGCCACTGCGATCAGCGCCCAGCGGGTCACATCGGAGGGCCCGCCCAGCAGGCCGAAATTGATCCCGTAGTTCCACGCCATGCGCAGGTTCAGGAACGGCGGCAGCACGTCGATGGCCTGCACCGTGCGCAGGTCCAGCCAATGCACCACCAGCCACTTGATGGCCTGATCCAAAAGGAACACCCAGAACCCTACCCAGAATACCAGCCGCATACGCGCCTCCTGCCTCTTGTTCGCTGCGCCTTGTTTGCGGCGCTTGTCGTCTTGCGTCGGGGTCAGTGCCGAAAGTGGCGCATGCCCGTGAATACCATGGCCAGCCCGGCCTGATCGGCGGCGGCGATCACCTCGTCGTCGCGCATCGAGCCACCGGGCTGGATGATTGCGGTCGCCCCCGCCTCGGCCGCGGCCAGCAGGCCATCGGCAAAGGGAAAGAACGCATCCGACGCCACGACCGACCCGATGGCGGGCGTTTCGTCCAGCCCCAGATCCTGCGCCATCCGCTCGGCCTTAAGCGCGGCGATGGTCGAACTGTCGACCCGGCTCATCTGGCCTGCGCCAACACCCACGGTCGCCCCGTCCTTGACGTAGACGATGGCATTGGATTTCACATGCTTGGCCACTTTCCAGGCAAACAGCAGATCCGCCAGTTCGGCATCGGTCGGCGCCCGCTTGGTGACGACCTTCAGGTCATCGGGACCGACGCGGCCATTGTCCTTGTCCTGCACCAGCAACCCGCCCGAGACTTGGCTGAACGCCAGACCGCCCGCCGCCGGGTTGGCCAGACCCGGCGCAATCAGCAGGCGCAGGTTCTTTTTCGACGCGAACAGATCGCGCGCGCCCTGATCGGCGCCGGGGGCGATCACCACCTCGGTGAAGATTTGCACGATCTCGGATGCGGTTTCGGAGTCCAGAATGGTGTTCAGCGCGACGATGCCCCCGAACGCGCTGGTGCGGTCGCAGTCGAACGCGCGGCCATAGGCCTGTTTCAACGTCGTGCCACGCGCCACACCGCAAGGATTGGCGTGCTTGATGATCGCGCAGGCCGGGCCGTCCGAGGGCAGGAATTCGCTGACCAGTTCGAAGGCGGCATCGGTGTCGTTGATGTTGTTGTACGACAGTTCCTTGCCCTGCAACTGCTGGGCGGTGGCCACGCCGGGGCGTTCGCTGCCATCGGTGTAGAACGCCGCCTGCTGATGCGGGTTTTCGCCGTACCGCAGGGTCTGGGCCAGCGTGCCCGCCACCACCCGGCGGCGCGGGGCCGGGTCGCCAATCGCCCCGGCCATCCATGTGCTGACTGCCGCGTCATAGGCCCCGGTGCGGGCATAGGCCGTCTGCGCCAGCCGCTGCCGGAAGGCATAGGTGGTCTGCCCGTCGTTGGCCTCAAGCTGTGCCAGCAGCGCGGGATAGTCCTCGACATCCACCACAACGCCCACAAAGCGATGGTTCTTGGCGGCGGCACGGATCATCGCGGGCCCTCCGATGTCGATGTTCTCGATCATCTCGTCATACTCGGCCCCGCGGGCCAGCGCCGCCTCGAACGGATAGAGGTTGACCACCAGCAGGTCGATTTCGCGAATGCCATGGGCCGTGGCCGCGCCGATATGCGCGTCGTTGTCGCGCAAGGCCAGCAGGCCGCCATGCACCGCCGGATGCAGGGTTTTCACCCGCCCGTCCATCATCTCGGGAAAGCCCGTCACCTCGGACACGTCGGTCACCGCCAACCCCGCATCGCGCATCGCCGATGCCGTACCGCCCGTGGACAGCAGTTCGACCCCGCGCGCGGCTAGGGCCTGCGCCAGGTCGATCAGCCCGGTCTTGTCGGAAACGGACAGCAGGGCGCGTCGGATGGGGTGCAGGTCGGTGGTCATGGGGTCAGGCTCCGGTTCATTCGGTCAAATCCAGCTCGTCCCGGTGCACGTCGCGAATGCTGATGGGCGTGTCCTGCGCCTTGGCCAGCGACCACCGGATGCGCGTCGCATAGTCGATTGCACGGGCGGATAAAACGATTTGTTTGGCGCTGCGCGGGCGCAACCGGCCTTTTTCAAGGTAAACGCTTGGCTCCAGACGCATTTCGGCGCGTGCGTCATGGCGAAACACCCACAGCTCGCCCGATTTCAGCGCCAGGCTGATGGCCGCGCCGCCCATGTCCAGCGTCGCATCCACCTCGGGGTGCAGGTGAAACCGGATATCAAAGGGAAGACCCTGCAACCGCCCGGCATCCAGCGCCTTGTCGAACCGCGCCTTGGACGCATCGTCCAGCGCCACCAGCAGATCCTCGCCCGCCATGCCACGCCCGTCGGATGTCAGTTCCAGCGTGCGGGCATGGGTCAGGCCGTGGGTGCGCGCATAACCGTCATGCCCGCCCTGAAACCGAAACCCGTCGCTGGCCTGCGTGATCTCGACCGGCACGTTGCCCGGCGCCTCGGTCAGCCACTCGCCCCGCTGCCCGCCGCTGCCAAGCCGCGCGCTGGAATAGCCCGAGATCGACAGTGTCGAATGGCTGGCCGTGGCCCGTCCGGCACGCCGCCATTCCAGCCCGAAACTGGCACCCGATCCGCAGCTCACCACCACCGGCCTCCGCCCCGATGTCAGCTCGAACGCCAGGGTCGAGGCATGGGCGTCGCTGGAGGCCGCGCCCTTGGGCGGGGCAGCGGCGTCAATGATCAGGCTGGTGCGCCCGGCACTCAGCCGCGCGAATCCCATCGACAGCCCACCCGGCGTGCGGCGCTTGACCCCGCTTGAGGCCAGCGCCGCATCCAGCCGCCCGTCCAGCCCGCGACCACCGCCATGAAACCGCGCCAGCCCGCCATCGGCGTGGCGCAGGGTGCGCAGGGTGGGCGCGATCCGGTCGATCGCGGCGCGCAACTCGGGTTGGACCGGGCGCCCCGAGTCTTCCAGGGCGGCGGCAGCCCAGGTCAGCAGCGTGAACACCTCAAGCAGTTCTTCGGGATTGCGGGTGGGGATGCCGCCCTGATCGTCCACCTGTCTGCGGCACTCACGCTCCAGCGCGCGGGTTGCAGGGGTGACGTGCCGCTCCATCCCCTGCAAGGCCAGCCCGGCATAGATCATGCCGGTCAGCGCCTCGAACCGGGGCAGGCCGGGGCTTGTGGCGGGCCAGCGCCGCGATAGGAATATCGCCTGTTGCGCAAGGCTGCGGTAAAATGCGTCCGAGGCCGTCTTGTCCTGCCCGCGCAACACGAACAGCGCATGATGGATCCAGCGGATCACCCGCCGCCCGGTCAGGTCGGGCGTCCATCCCGGTCCGTGCCCGGCCCCGAACCGATCGATCCAGCCCCAAAGCCACTCTTGCGCGCGTGCCCGCGCGGGGGCATCGCCCACTGCCGCCAGATCATCCAGCCAGCCAAACCCCTGCAATTCCGCATCGAACACTGGTGCGGGCGAGGGCACGTCCCACATCCCCTGTGTACCGCCCTCGACCAGATAGCCCGCGAACAGGTAATTCCCGGCCACCAGTTGCCGCCCTTTGGCGAAACTGCCCACGGTGCGCGGCTCGGGCGAGCTGACAAAGCCTGTGGCCGGGCGGACGCGCGTCGACAGCCGCGCATGAACGCGGTGCATCATGCGCGTCCATCGCGCCTGCAGTCCATCGGGATGTGCCATCGCTCTGCCTCTCGCATCCGCTCTGACGGCGGTTGCGGGGCATTTTACCCTGCGCGGGCCAGCTTGTCACCGACGGATTGCCCTGCGACGCTTCCGGGTCGCGACCATTCAGCGCCGGCGAGGCGAGGTTACAGGACCGCCGCCAGTCTTGTGCCCTGATCTATTGCGCGCTTGGCGTCCAGTTCAGCGGCCACATCCGCACCGCCGATGACGTGACAGGGGATGCCCTCGGCCTCCAGCGCATCGGCCAGCGTGCGTTCCGGCACCTGCCCTGCGCACAACACCACGGTATCCACAGCGATCAGCGTTGGCCGCTCGCGTGCCTCGCCAAAGCTGACATGCAGGCCTTCGGCGTCGATGCGTTCGTAGTTCACGCCGCCCAGCATCTCGACGCCTTTCATCCGCAGCGCCACGCGGTGAATCCAGCCTGTGGTCTTGCCCAAACCCTTGCCCAATGCCTTGGCCTTGCGTTGCAGCAGCGTAACCTGCCGGGCCGGTACATGAGGCTGCGGGCCTTGTGCCGCCAGCCCACCGCGCGCCTGTTCAGGATCGGTCACGCCCCATTCGCGCATCCATTCCGGCAGGTCGGTGGTGGTCGAATGATCGGTGGTCAGAAATTCGGCCACGTCGAACCCGATTCCACCCGCGCCGATGATGGCCGCGCGCGCGCCCACCTGCGCCCGTCCCGCCAGCACGTCGATATAGGACAGCACGTTCGGCCCGTCCTGCCCCGGAATGCCCGGATCGCGCGGCACGACGCCGGTGGCGATGATCACCTCGTCGAACCCGGCCAGATCGGTCAGTCCCGCCTCGACGCCCAGCTGTACCGTGATACCCGCATCGGCCACCATCGTGGCGAACCAGTCGACCAGCCCGTGAAACTCTTCCTTGCCCGGAATGACGCGGGCCATGTTGAGCTGCCCGCCCAGCCGGTCGGACTTGTCGAACAGGGTCACGCTATGGCCGCGCTCTGCCGCAGTCAGGGCCGCCGACAACCCCGCCGGCCCCGCTCCCACGACGGCCACGCGTTTTGCCATACTGGCGCGTTCGATCACGATCTCGGTCTCGAAACACGCGCGCGGGTTCACGAGGCAGGAGCTGATCTTGCCACTGAACGTGTGATCCAGACAGGCCTGATTGCAGGCAATGCAGGGCGCGATGGTATCGGCCCGGCCCGCGCGGGCCTTGGCCACGAAATGCGCATCCGCCAACATCGGGCGCGCCATGCTGACCATATCGGCGCAGCCGTCCGCCAGCACCTGCTCGGCCACCTCGGGCGTGTTGATCCGGTTCGAGGTGATGACAGGGATGCCCACCTTGCCCATCAGCTTTTTCGTGACCCAGGCAAAGGCCGCGCGCGGCACGGATGTGGCGATGGTGGGCACCCGCGCCTCGTGCCAGCCGATGCCGGTGTTGATGATGGTGGCACCCGCCGCCTCGACCTCCTGCGCAAGCTGCACCACCTCGTCAAAGGTCGAGCCATCGGGCACCAGATCGATCATCGACAGCCGGTAGATGATGATGAAGTCATCCCCGGCCGCCGCGCGGGCACGTTTGACCGCCTCGATCGCCACGCGCATCCGGTTTTCGTAACTGCCGCCCCAGTCATCCGTGCGCTTGTTGGTGTGGGTCACCAGGAACTGGTTGATGAAATACCCCTCCGATCCCATCACCTCGACCCCGTCATAGCCAGCCTCGCGGGCACGGGCGGCGGCTGTGGCGATGTCGTTCAGTTGCTTCTGTATGCCCGCCTCGTCCAGTTCCCTGGGCGGAAAGGGCGAGATCGGCGATTTGACTCCGCTGGCGCTGACGCATTCCGGGCTGTAGGCATAGCGCCCGGCATGCAGGATCTGCATCGCGATCTTGCCACCCGCATCATGCACCCGGTCGGTGACGATGCGATGATTGGCGATGTCATCGGGCGTGAACAGCCCCGCCGCGCCCGGAAACACGCCGCCCTCGCGGTTGGGGGCCATGCCACCGGTCACCATCAGCCCCACCTCGCCCCGCGCGCGCTCGGCATAGAATTCCGCGACGCGGTTCCAGTCTTTCGTCTCTTCCAGCCCGGTGTGCATCGAGCCCATCAGCACGCGGTTCTTCAGCGTGGTGAAGCCCAGGTCGAGCGGTGACAGCAGGTGTGGGTATTCCGTCATGGCGTGCCTCCCTATTTGGCAGGCATTGAAAGCCAGCCCGCCCGCCCTGTCACGCGCAACGCCGCGTCAGGCGCAGGCAGACTTTTTCAAAAAGTCTGCACACAAATCCACATTGGATTTGTACCGGCTCTGGCTTCGGATGCAGCGGTCACCTTGGCGCCGCTACATCGTTTCCACGCAATGCCGCCGGAACGCGCGTTTGAGCATGTCCAACTCTTCGCGCAGCAGGTCCAGTTCGGCGCGGATGTCATCGCCCATGGCGTCGCCTGCCAGCACGGCGAAGCTTTCCAGCGTGGCCCCGGTGTCGGGATCGCTGATCACGAATGTCGTCACCCCGTCCGACAGCAGGTGCGCAGGCACCGGCACCCGCACGACCCAGTGGCCCTGTTCGCGATCCTCGGTGACCTCGACCCCGTCGATGGGTGCACCCAGATGCGTGACGGCTATGGCAGGTTGGCTCTTGCCGCCATCGGCCATGGTCAGCACGCCCTCCCACACCCCTTCGAACAGGCGCGTCTTGGTCAGCTTCAAGGTGGTCATGGCATCGCTCCGTTACAGTTCCGCGCGCGGTCGGCGGCTGAAGGTCAGATCGCGTATCGTGACCTGGTTCATCTCGGGGCCTTCGAAAATAAGATCCAGCCACGCGCGCTCAACCCGCTTTTCGTTCAGCTTGGTGTAGGCCAGATCGAATTCCACCATCACCTCTTCCTCGTTCAGGGGCAGTTCGCGCACGATCTGTTCGGTGTTGGGGCCATGCTTGATATTCAGCCGGGCAAAGATCTCCAGCGGTTTTTCCATCTCGACGATCGTGTCGATCCGGATCAGGTGCCGCCGCTTGAGCCCTTCGGTGGCCGCAGGCGGCAGCGCAACCACCAGCGACAGGTACGAGCCGTCGAACCGGAACACGTCCATGCGCAGGCCATAGGGGGCCAGATCGGCCTCGCGCCTGTTGCGCAGCTGGCGCAGGGTCAGTTCCGAAAAGTCGCAGTCATGAAACAGCGTCACCTCGTCGCCCAGCACCGATTTGCTGCGGGCCGAGGCGATGCCGGGCACCGGCAAGGGGCCGCGCCACAGTTCGGGTCGCCAGGACCAGTCGGCATTGGCTGGCTTGCGAAAGGTGGACGAACCGATCAGCGGCAGCGCCATGCGGTTTTCCGCCTTGTAGATCAGTTGGTCCAGATGGTGCCGCAACTGCCGCGCGCGGCTGCGCTGCACCCGCAAAAGCCCCAGGTCGGTGGCATCCGCCGCCTTTGCTGCCGACGCCCAGCGCCGCAGCGACGCGCGATACAAGATCGTTCTGATTAGCCGTCCGGCCATGGCTGCCCCATCTGTCGCACTCTGAAAAACTCTATGAGTCGCAGGAATAAAGAAAAAGGGTTAGGGAAACAAAAGGCCCAAAAGACCGCGCGAGGGTTGCCGCCGTGCCGCGTCTGGCATGTCTGGGGTCGGGGCCGCGTCCTGCGCCGTGCGGCGTTGCATCAGCGGGCTGTGGTCGCGGATCTCTTTGGCCAGCGCCTCCAGCAAACGTTCACCCTCGGGGCCGGATACGGTGCTGCCCGGCGCGCCATACAGCGCCAGCCCAACCAGCCGGTCGTTGATCACCATCGCCCCGCGCCAGTGTTTGCGGTCGCCCCGCGCCCCCGGCAGGGCGCCGTCATCGCCCTCGACCTGCACGATGCTCAGCCCTTCACCGTTCGTCGCGATCAGGGCCACGCCCTGCGGCACCGCACCGGACAACAGATCTGCCTGCGGCTGCTCGCGCCCTTCGCGGGGGTTGGAAACCGTCACGGTGATCACCGCAGGCTCAACCGACACGGTGCTCAGCCGGCCGGTCAGGGATTCGCAACTGGCGATCAGGGCAAATTCACCCGAGGCACGGCTGGTGATGCTGGAGTCGTCGATGCAATAGCCCGCAGGCGGCACCACGATCACTGCGCCGTCGCCCATTGTCACTTGACGCGCAACGGGCACGGCACGCCCACCTTCACCTGCGGTCTGGCCGCCCGTCGTGTCCAGACACGCAGCCAGCGCGAAGACCGCGCACAGACAGGCAGCGATGCGCGCGGGAACGCGCATGCCCCGCCCCCTGACCCTAGAGGTCCATGTAGACATGAGACTCGGCCTCGCCCCCGGGATGGGTGACGGCGCCCTTGTAGGTCTCGCCCACAAGCTGCGCGTATTTCCACAGCGCGCCCGAGGTATAGATCGTCTTGCGCGGGCCTTTCCAGTCGGCCTTGCGCGCGGCGAGATCGTCGTCGCTCAAATCAACCGACAAGGCCCCGCTGACTGCGTCGATGGTGATCATGTCGCCGTTTTTCAGCAGGGCAATCGGCCCGCCATGCGCTGCCTCGGGGCCGACGTGACCCACGCAGAACCCGCGCGTCGCACCCGAGAAACGCCCGTCGGTGATCAATGCCACCTTCTTGCCCATGCCCTGACCGGACAGAGCGGCGGTGGTGGCCAGCATCTCACGCATGCCAGGCCCGCCTGCGGGGCCTTCGTTGCGGATCACGATGACCTCGCCCTCTTGATATTCGCGCGACTTGACGGCGGCAAAGGCGTCTTCCTCGCATTCGAACACCCGCGCAGGGCCGGTAAAGCGCTGATGCTCCTCGGAAATCCCGGCCACCTTCACGATGGCCCCCTGCGGAGCAAGATTGCCCTTCAGGCCGACGACGCCGCCGGTTTTCGTGATCGGCGTCTCGATGGGATAGATCACCTTGCCATCGGCCTCGCGCTCGATCAGGTCCAGTTCCTCGCCGATGGCGCGGCCCGTGGCGGTCATGCAGTCCTCGTGGATCAGGCCCGCCTTGCGCAGCTCTTTCATCACCACCGGCACGCCGCCCGCGTCATACAGATCCTTGGCCACGTAATCGCCGCCCGGTTTCAGGTTCACGAAATAGGGTGTGTCGCGGAAAATCTCGCAGACATCTTCAAGGAAAAACTCGATCCCCGCCTCGTGGGCGATGGCGGGCAGGTGCAGCCCGGCATTGGTGGACCCACCTGTGCAGGCCACCACGCGCGCGGCGTTTTCCAGCGACTTGCGGGTGACCACATCGCGGGCGCGGATGTTTTTCGCCAGCAGGTCCATCACCGCCCGGCCCGACGCCTCGGCATACTGATCGCGCGATTCATAAGGGGCGGGCATGCCCGAGCTGTTCATCAGCGCCAGACCGATCGCCTCGGACACACAGGCCATGGTGTTCGCGGTGAACTGCCCGCCACAGGCCCCCGCCGACGGGCAGGCCACACGTTCCAGAGCGTCCAGCGCCTTGTCGGACATCTGGTTGTTCTGGTGCCAGCCAACGGCCTCGAACATGTCCTGCACGGTCAGGTCGCGGCTGCGGAAGGATTCGGGGATTTCCGAGATCTGCGGCGCCTTGCCCGGCAGGATCGACCCGCCATAGATGAACACCGATGGCACGTTCAGCCGCACCATCGCCATCATCATGCCCGGCAGCGACTTGTCGCAACCCGCCAGACCCACGATGGCGTCATAGCAATGCCCGCGCATCGTCAGCTCGACCGTATCTGCAATCGCCTCGCGGCTGGCCAGAGATGATCGCATTCCCTCGTGACCCATCGCGATGCCATCGGTCACGGTGATGGTTGTGAACTCGCGCGGTGTGCCATGCGCTTCTTTCACGCCGCCCTTGACCGCCTGCGCCTGACGGCTCAGCGCGATGTTGCAGGGCGCGGCCTCGTTCCAGCAGGTGGCGACACCGACCAGAGGCTGGTGGATCTCGGCCTCGGTCATGCCCATGGCATAGTAATAGGACCGATGCGGCGCGCGCTCGGGGCCTTCTGTCACATAGCGGCTGGGCAGCTTGGACTTGTCGAATTTCGTCATGGCGACCTCCCGGGAAACAATGTTGCGTTCAGGGAATAATCAACGCCCCTGAAAGTCACAAGGCGAAACGCGCACGACAGATCAGGCGCGAAAGCCCAGCCAGCGGAAAAGCAGCCACAGCCCGCCGCCGATCGCCACCATTCCGGCCGTGACGATCCAGAACGCAGACGCCAGATCGGCCCCCGGCAGACCGCCCACATTCATGCCCAGCATGCCTGACAGCAGGCCCAGCGGCAGAAACACCGCCGCCACGACAGACAGCAGCAACATCTGGCGGTTCATCGCCTCGGCGCGCTGATCCATCAAGTGGTCCTGCACCACCTGCGCACGGTCGCGCAAAGCGTCCAGATCCTCGCCCAGCCGCGCCACCCGCTCGGCCGCCTCGCGCAGGCGGGTGCGGTCCCGGGCGCGCAACCACGCCAGATCCTCGATCTCGAAGGTGCTCAGCGCGTCGCGCTGCGGCAGCATGTAGCGGCGCAGGATGATGGCCTGACGCCGCAGGTCCAACAGGCGGCGGCGCATCTGCGTGCCAGACATGGCCTCAAGATCGGTTTCCAGATCATCCACCGCCTCGTTGATCGCGGCCACCGCCGGATCGGCCCTGTCTGCCAGCCGCAGCGCCAGCCGCGCGGCAAAGTCACCGGGGCTCTGCGGCCCCTGCCCACGCCGCGCGGCGGCCAACACATCGCCCACGGCATACAACGGGCGCAGCCAGACGCCGACGACGCGGCGCTCTTCAAGCCACAGGCGCACGCTGACCATATCCTCGGGGTCGGCACCGGGGTTCAGGTTGACGCCGCGCAGCAACAGCAACACGCCATCGCCGTGCACGGTGCAGCGCGGGCGCGTGTCCTGCGCGGTCAGGGCATGCACGACCACCTCGTCCAGCCCCAGCGCCGCCAGCCGCGTTGCAGTTTCACCGGCATCACGGCGCAGATGCATCCAGTCAAAACCCGCATCAGGAACATCGGCGGGGTCCGGCGGATCCTCCACGCCGCCCTGGCCATCGAAACGCAGGGACAGCCAGTCAGGCAGATCGGTGTGTAGGGAATCGATGCTCATGCCCGGCACAGTGCCCCGCACACCCGGCCCATGCCACCCCACGTTACGATTGACAGGTGCGCGCCCCTCCCGGCACCATTTCGATATGGAGGCACCGGCCATGAAAGACACCAGCTTCGGCCCGCGCGGCAAGGAGCTCTTTACCTCTGACGAGATCCGCCCGCTTGCGGCACGATCCGACCTGTGGGGCGCGTGGCTGGTGCTGCACGCCTGGGCGGTGATCGCGGGCGCGCTGGCGCTTTTCGCGGTCTGGCCCAATCCGTTGACCTTTGTTCTGGCGGTCGTGCTGATCGGGTCACGCCAACTGGGTCTGGCGATCCTGATGCACGAGGCCGCGCATATGGCGCTGTTCAGATCGCGCCGCCTGAACGAGTTTGCGGGCGAGTGGCTGTGCGGGCGGCCCATCCTGGCCGATCTGTTCGAATATCGCCGCTATCACCTTAAACATCATCGTTACACGCAGACCGAACAGGACCCCGACCTGCGCCTGTCAAAACCGTTTCCGACCACGCCCGCCTCGCTGCGGCGCAAGCTGATCCGCGACATCACCGGGCAGACCGGGTTCAAGCAACGCAGCCAGCAGATCATGTTCGCCTTCAAGATGGCCGGAGAGGTCGAAGGCGCGCCCACCTCGCAAGAGCTGTCACAGGCCTTCAATGGTCCCGAGCTTGGCCGCGCCCTGCTGGCCAACCTGGTGATCTTTGCCGTGATGTGGGCGGTGGGCGCGTGGTGGTGGTGGCTGACCTTCTGGGCCTTGCCGTTGCTGACGTGGTTCCAGCTTGTGCTGCGCATCCGCAACATCGCCGAACACGGCGCGGTCGAGTTTTCCGACAATCCCCTGCGCAATGTGCGCACCACCCGCGCCGGGCCGCTGATGCGGCTGCTGGTGGCCCCCTATTGGGCAGGGGAATCGCTTTTGGGCCGATCGGTGTGTTTGAGCGCGCTTGCGTCTGAGCCTGAGTTGGATTCTGTAATGTTGGGT
>NZ_JBHUDD010000147.1:0-37148 GCF_042677865.1 Lacimonas salitolerans
AGCGTCGTCTTGCCGTGGTCAACGTGACCGATCGTGCCGATGTTCACATGCGGCTTGTTACGTTCAAACTTTGCCTTTGCCATCCGTCTCTGACGCCTCGCAGTTTTGGGGGCACGCCTTGGCCCGGTTCATACTCCGCGCGCCGTTTATTGGCTTGGGCCGGGAAAATCAAGCGCCGATGGGTCATCCCTCGGTCGCAGTGACCTCGGGCGCGGAGTCTGCCACGGGCGTGCCGCCGAACCAGCCCTTTTCGCGCTGCATCCGCACCAGATAGTTCTGGATCATCTTGGCGGCATTGCGGCTGAGGATCTCGATCTGCTGTTCGCGGGTCTGGGTCAGGCCGGAACTGAGCAGGGTTTCGCCCGACAGGCTTTCGAAGACGGTGATCTGCTCGACCTTTTCGTTCAGCTTCTTGCCGGCGGCGTCATCCCAGACCGTCAGGTTGAAGATCACGATGGATTTGGGGTTGGCCACGATCGGGATGCCGGGCTGGGCCAGAACGTAGCCTTCAACCGAGACACCGAAATGATAGAGCCTGTCGCCCTCGTAGCGGTCGAACCGCTCGCCGATGGCCTTGGTCATCGCGGCTTGCCATTCCTCGACGCTGGCTTCGCGCGACAAAGGCCCCTTGGTCAGGTTCGGGGCCACCACGATCCGGTGGCTGAGATTGAAATCCCCCAGATCGACGGGCGGATCGGACAGGTCGTTGGCATTGGTGCAGGCGGTCAGCGCCAACAGGCCCGCGATCAGCGCAAGTGCTTTCATCATCCGGTCGTCCCCCAGGGTCATGTGCCCCTGTCCTAGCCCAGCCGCCCCTTGGGCGCAATCTGCCGCAGGCCCTGACGGGTCGCGGCAGCCAGCCAGCACCCTGGCGCGACAGGATCGCGCGGGGTGGCGGACAGCCCTGCGACATGCCCGTTGACGGTTTTGAAGCTTGCGGGGTAAACCGTTGGAACAGAAAGAACTCTGTGGTTTTGTCGGATGGGGTTGCCGGGTGAAGAAACTGACTGCGCTGATGCTGAGGATACCTGTGCTGTCCTTTATGGCGAAAACGACCACTGTGATTGCCTTCGGCACCGCGATCTATGCGCTGATCTTTCCGGAACAGGCCGGTGCCTATCTGGCGCGGCTGACCCAACACATGGAGGCGGCAAGCCAGCAACTGGAGTCCATTTCCCGGGACGGGGCAGTGACCGCGCAGGCGACTACCCAACTGGCCGAAAGCGTTGCCAGCCGTCCGCGTTTCGAGGTGCAGGTGTTCGGCACCCCGTCGCGGGGCACCCCCTTGATCCAGATGCGCTTCGAAAATGTCACGTCGCGTCCGATCCGCGAGATGGCGACGGTGCTGTATGACGAAAACGGGGCCAAATACTCGAACTTCGATGTCTACCTGATTCCACCGTTCGAGACCGTGATGGATCAGAGCGACAAACCGATCACCGCCATCTGTTTCAGCTATGTTCTGGACGGGGATACGCCCGTGCGCCTGACCGAGCATCGCGCCTTTTCCGTCAACCAGCTTCCGACGCTGGACAAGTCCGGCAATGCCGCCACGTTCGATGTGAAACAGGTTCAGTATGATGTGACCCAGGAAGCGACGCTGGATATCTTCATGTGCCGCGAAGAGCCGTTTTCGCCCGATGTGTTTCGCGAGACGAAACTGGAGCGCGCGCAACGGTCGTCAGGCAACTGACGCCGCTGACCGGGTCCGGGATCGGCGGGGCAAGGGCACAAGACCCGGCAGCCGTCTGATCAGTGCCAGTCGCGCCGACGCCTCATTCGCAGATCTGCCGCAGCGCCTGCCATTGCCGGTCGGTCAGCGCCGGGGTGGTTGCGCCCTGCCCTTCGGCATTGGCGCGGGCATTGGCGGCGCGGTCGGCGGTGGCCGGGTGGGTAGAGAGGTATTCGGGCAGGGACAGGCCGCCCTCCTGTCCGGCCAGCGTGTCGAAGAACGCCCCGAAGCCTGCTGTGCTGATGTCGGCGGCGTTCAGCATGGCGATGGCATAGGCGTCGGCGGTTTCCTCGGCGCGGCGGGAATAGGCGCTGTTGAGCATCTGGTCGGCCACCGCCACCAGCACCGCGCCGCCCGCCACATCGCCAAGGATCAGCGACAGGATACCGGCCGATCCTGCCGCGCGCAGGGCGTTGCGGGTGGCGTCGCGGTTCGCGACATGGCCGATCTCGTGCGCCAGAACGGCGGCGACGGCATCGGGGCCGTCGGCCTGTTCGATCAGGCCGCGGATCAGCACCACGTATCCGCCCGGCGCGGCAAAGGCGTTGAGCATGGGGTGATCGAAGACCAACACCTTGAGGTCGTAAGGGATGTCCTGCCCTGCCGTCAGCCGCGCCACCATCGCATCCAGCGCCGCACGGCCCGCAGGGTCGGTGCATTCCTGCACCTGGGCACCTGAAAAGCTCAGGAACCGCTGCATCTGGCCTACGGCTGCGCGGCCAAAGCGCTCTTCGGTCTCGACCGGCATGATGCGGGCCAGCGTGCCTGCCAGCCCCGGCAGGATCACCAGCAGCATCAGCGCCAGCGCGCCCACCGCCAGAGCGCCATTGCGCAGGATGCGCCGGCCGGTGCCGCGCCGCAGGTCGGATTTGCGCAAGGAGGGCCGGGTTTTCACGATCCAGTCGATCAGCGCCGGATCGCGCAGCACCAGCCGCGCGGGGTCGCGGGGGGATTCGTCGTCGGTGTCCATGTGCCGGGTCAGCACCAGATCGCCGGTCTGTGTATGCTCGGACAGGGCGCGCAGGTCGGCCAGCGGCCAGCGCAGCGCATCGGGCAGCGTGTCGCTCGTGATCAGCAGCGCTTGACGGTCGGGCGACAGGGCCACCTGCACCGCGTGGCGGCTGGCGGTCTGGCCGTCAAAGAACGTGCCCTGCCCCTGCATCGCGTCAGATCGCGCCGCCGATATCCAGCGCATCGGCGAACCCTTCGGCATCGGCCCCGGTGTCGGCGGCGCGTTGCCGGATCGCATCCAGCGCATCGACATTGTGCACCTGCAGGGTCGAGGCATAATGCGCGATCACCGGCTGGGTGATCAGCGCGGTGACCATCGCGCCCAGCACGAGGATCAGCGCGATATAGCTGACCGCCAGCAGGACCGGCACCAGCGGGCCCATGGCTGCCGGGTTGCCCTCCATGATGGCCTGGGTCAGGCCCATGGCGACGATGCCAGCAACCCCGCCAAAGACGGCCAGCACCACGCCGATCAGCAGCCCGCCGACGATATAGATGCGCAGGACCGTGCCGGCCTGCGGGCTTGAGGAAAACGCCACACGCTCTCCCAGCTTCTTGTGGCTTGAAAGATAGCCGAAGCTGTGGACGCGGTAGTACAGGAAGCCGAGCATGAACCAGACATAGCCGACAAAGCCCAGCGCGCCGCCCGGCGCCTCGCTGCCCAGGGCAACGGCCAGGGCGGCCCCCAGAAGGATCAGGCCCAGCCCGATGAAGATGTGTTTCATCGCGCCGTACAGGTCGGTCCACTTGCCGCTCTGGGTCACCCGCTCATCCCCGAACCAGGTGCGGTCGGCCATGTATTTTTCCAGATGAAACGTCATGCGCGGCAGCAGCGCGCCAAGCGTCACGAAGGTCAGCAGGTAATGCCCGATCGCGCGCCAGACATAGCCCCAGGCGCCCTTGTCCATGCCGAACCGGATGCCGCGCCAGCGGGTGCGCGCCATGCGGTAGCGCCGTGCGCGGTAGATCGCGAAAAAGAGGAAGGGCACCACCGACAGAAGCGACAGGTTGATCGCAATCGCCTGCCTGGCGATGTCTTCGTTCGAGCGTGCTTCGGTCAGCAGGGACAGGCCCAGAAAGGTCAGAACGATCTGGATCAGGCCCAGGTAGATGGCCAGAAACACCACGGCGATCAGGAAGCCGAGGAATTTTTCGAGCCCCGTGCCGGTGTATTCGAACCGGTCGCCATCGACCAGGGTCGAGGACCAGATATACTTGCGGATGCGCGTCTTGCCCCAGAACCGGTAGATGCCGAAGGTGATCAGCGTCAGCGCGGCCACCTGAAACGACAGGTTGAAGATCGGCCCCTTGGCACCGGTGTATTGCACGTTTGCGGTTCTGATCTCACTCATGACACGCCCTTTTCAAAATGCCTTCGGGTTACAAAATCACAGATCAATCTGGCACGACTGTGACGTGCCTTCAGTTGAACCTGTTGTCCCTTGGAAAACCGCGCGGGGCCATGCGGCCGGTGCCTGCGCGCTTGCCCACCCATTCATCCAGCGCGGTTTCGGTGCGGGTGCGCCCCGCCGGGTCCAGCCATGACAGACCATTGGCCATGGTGAAGGTGCGGGCGTCGGACAGCCCGCCATCCTTGTACTTCTGCAACCGCACTCCCTTGCCGCGCGTCATCTCGGGCAGTTCGTCCAGCGCGAATATCAGAACCTTGCGGTTGTCGCCCACCACGGCCACGGCATCGCCATCGACGCGCTTGCAGACGCGAGCGCGGGTGTCGGCGCGCACGTTCAGCACCTGCTTGCCGCTGCGGGTCTGGGCGATCACCTCGTCCTCGGGGACGATGAAACCGTCACCGGCGCTGGAGGCGACCAGCAGCCGGGCACCGGGGCGGTGGATGAAGATATCGACGATCTCGGCCTCGTTCGGCAGATCGACCATCAGGCGCAGCGGCTCGCCCATGCCGCGCCCGCCCGGCAGGGTGGCGGCCTGCACGGTGTAGAACCGGCCATTGGAGCCGAATACCAGCAGCTTGTCGGTGGTTTCGGCGTGAAAGACGAAACGCGGGCCGTCGCCGTCCTTGAATTTCAGTTCGCGGGTCAGGTCGATATGGCCGGTCATGGCGCGGATCCAGCCCATCTGGCTGCACACCACGGTGATCGGCTCGCGGTCGATCATCGCCTCGATCGGCACATCCTCGACCTCGGCTGCCTGCGCAAGCTGGGTGCGACGCGCGCCGCCCTTGGATTTCGCGCCGAACTGCTTGCGCACCTCGCGCAGCTGCTCGGCCACGCGGGCCCATTGCAGGCTGTCGTCTTCCAGCAGGTCCATGATCCCGGCGCGTTCGGCCATCAGGCGGTCCTGCTCGGCGCGCAGCTCCATCTCTTCAAGGCGGCGCAACGACCGCAGGCGGATGTTCAGGATCGCCTCGGCCTGCACATCGGACAGGCCGGCGTCGCGCCCCGCGATTCGGTGGGGCGTGCTTCCTGCATCCTCGTCCTCGGACAGGCCCTCGGGCATCACGGCGGCGGGATCGGCCACCATCACCAGCGCGGCGGTATCCACCCCGGTCAGGGGCGAGGCATAATCGGCCTCGGAGGTGGCGCGCGGGATGGTGGATTGATGCGGGGCCGACCAATCCTCGAACATCAGGGCCAGCTTGGGGTCGTCGTCGTAGCGGATGATGTCGATCACCCGGTCGAGATTCAGAAAGGCGATCATCAGCCCTTCAAGCACCTCGAGCCGGTGGTCGATCTTGGCCAGTCGGTGCCGGGCGCGGCGCATCAGAACCTCGCGCCGGTGATCGAGGAAGGCGCGCAGCACTTCCTTGAGGCTGCACACCTTGGGCGTCACCCCGTCGATCAGCACGTTCATGTTCAGGCTGAACCGCGTTTCCAGATCGGAATTGCGGAACAGCATGTTCATCAGCACATCAGGCTCGACGTTCTTTGAGCGCGGTTCCAGCACGATGCGGATGTCATCGGCGGATTCGTCGCGCACATCGGCCAGAATCGGCACCTTCTTGGTCTGGATCAGCTCGGCCAGTTTTTCGATCAGCTTGGATTTCTGCACCTGATAGGGGATTTCGGTGACGACGATCTGCCACTGGCCGCGCCCCAGATCCTCGGTGCCCCATGTGCTGCGCAGGCGGAACGCGCCGCGCCCGGTGCGATAGGCCTCGGCGATGCTCTCGGGCGGCTCGACAACCACGCCGCCGGTGGGAAAATCGGGGCCGGGCACGAATTGCAGCAGGGTTTCATCGCGTGCGTCGGGCGATTTGATCAGGTGCAGGCAGGCGCTGATCAGCTCGTCTATGTTGTGCGGCGGGATGTTAGTCGCCATGCCCACGGCGATCCCGGACGAGCCGTTGGCCAGCAGGTTGGGATAGGCGGCGGGCAGCACCATCGGTTCGGTCAGGCGGCCATCGTAATTTGGGCGAAAATCGACGGCGTTCTCGTCCAGACCTTCAAGCAGCGCCTCGGCCATCACGGTCATCCGCGCCTCGGTGTAGCGGCTGGCGGCGGGGTTGTCGCCGTCGATGTTGCCGAAATTGCCCTGCCCGTCCACCAGCCGGTAACGCATGGCGAAATCCTGCGCCAGACGCGCCATCGCGTCATAGATCGCGGCATCGCCGTGAGGGTGGAAATCGCCCATCGTGTCGCCGGCGATCTTGGCCGATTTCAGGAACTTGCCACTGGGCGACAGGCGCAGGCGGCTCATCGCATACAGGATCCGGCGGTGCACGGGTTTCAGACCGTCACGCGCATCGGGCAGCGCGCGGTGCATGATCGTGGACAGCGCATAGGTCAGATACCGGTCACCGATGGCACGGCGCAGCGGTTCGGACGTGGCAGGCAGGCCGCCCTTGGGATCGTCTGTCATATCGGTCATGCCCTGCTGATAGACGGCAGGTGAATCTGCGTAAAGCGGTTTGGCATAAATTCGACGGGATTTCCCGCGTGGCCTGCGGGCGAATCGTGTATAAGGAACGCCTGCTTATTTTTTAGCGTTGGTAATGTGTGTTGAAACCCGGGGGGGGTCGGTATGTGGCGACTTATTTTGATCAGCTTTGTCTTGATGGGCTGGGGATTTTATGAATTGAGCGGTGGCGCGGATTATGCGCCAAGCCCGGGGTCGCTTCAGGCCGAGGCGTTCACCCCGTTTCGCGCGCCCGAACCTGCCGCGATGGGCCTGGCCAGGGTTCAGCCCGTGACGGATGCGCAGGACGTGTCGCGCGCGTCGCTGGACCTGTCCGAATTGCCGCGCGTCAACGTCCGCTTGCCCAGCATTGCCGCACCCGGGCGCGTGAAACCCGTTTTCGAACAGGCGCGCGTCGTTCCCGCGGCGGCCGAGCAGCCCGAAGCGGAACCGCAAAAAGACCTGCGCCAGATCGCGGGCAGCGTGGTGAACATGCGCAACGGGCCGGGCACGCAGTTCAGCGTGCTGCAAAAGCTGCGCCGGGGCGAGCCGGTCGAGGTTGTCGGCGGCAACGGCGCGGGATGGCTGAAGCTGCGGGTCGTCGAGAACGGGCGGATCGGCTGGATGGCCGACAGCCTTGTGACCGCCGCAGCGGAGTGATTGCCAAACCGCGCCGTTTTGCGCAGTAACGGCGCATGAGCAAATCCATCCTGATCACCGGCAGTTCCAGCGGCATAGGCTATGACGCGGCGCATGGTCTGCGCGCGCATGGCTGGCGGGTGTTTGCCGCCTGTCGCCAGCACGCCGACGTCGACTGGCTGGCGGCCGAGGGGTTCGAGGCGGTGCAACTGGATTACACCGACCCAGAAAGCATCGCCGCCGCGCTGGACCGGGTTCTGGCGGCGACGGGTGGCACGCTAGACGCGCTGTACAACAACGGGGCCTATGCCTGCCCCGGTGCGGCCGAGGATCTGCCACGCGACGCGTTGCGCGCGATGTTCGAGGCGAATGTCTTTGGCTGGCACGACCTGACCACGCGGGTGATCCCGGTGATGCGCGCGCAGGGCCACGGGCGGATCGTCAACTGTTCTTCGGTGCTGGGGCTGGTGGCCGCCCCTTGGCGAGCCGCCTATAATGCCAGCAAATTCGCGCTGGAGGGCCTGACCGACACCCTGCGGATCGAGATGCGCGACACGCCCATCAAGGTGATCCTGATCGTGCCGGGGCCGGTGACATCGCGCATCCGGGCCAATTCGATCCCGCATTTCGAACGCTGGATCGACTGGGAAAACAGCCCGCGCGCCGATCAGTATCAGGCCAAACTGCTGACCCGGCTGTATCAGGATCGCGCCCCGGACCGGTTTGAACTGCCCCCCGGCGCGGTGACGGCCAAGCTGATCCGCGCGCTCGAGGCGCCAAATCCGCGCGCGCGCTATCTCGTGACCACGCCCACCTATATCATGGCCACGCTGCGCCGCGTGCTGCCGACCCGCGCGCTGGACTGGATTCTGGCCAAGGGGTGAATTTACGGTTCGCTTTTGGACCCTGCACGCCTACTTAGGGGCAACGGATGAAAAAGGGACGATACACAAGATGAGGGACGACCCGCTGTTCTACATCGCCGCCGCCGCCTGCCTGGTGGTCGTGGCGATCCTGATCCTGGGGATTTCGAATTTCGGCAAGGGCACGATGGAGGCCGCCAAGAAATCGAACCGGATGATGAAGCTGCGCATCGTGGCGCAATTCGCGGCGGTCGTGCTGATCCTGCTGTTCGTCTGGTTAAGCGGAGGGCGCGGCTGATGGTCGTTCTGAACAAGATCTACACTAAAACCGGCGACGACGGCGAGACCGCGCTGGGCAACGGCGCGCGGGTGGCCAAGCATGCGCTGCGGGTGGCGACCTATGGCACCTCGGACGAGCTGAACTCGTTCGTGGGCGTCGCGCGGCTGCATGCCTCGGGCGATACCGATGCCGCGCTTGAGCGGATCCAGAACGACCTGTTCGATCTGGGTGCCGACATGTGCACGCCCGACATGTACAAGGATGCCGAGCGCGAGTATCCGCCGCTGCGCATGATCCCCGAACAGGTTGCGCGGCTGGAATCCGAGATCGACGCGATGAACGCCCAGCTTGAACCGCTGCGCAGCTTCATCCTGCCCGGCGGGGCCGCGCTGGCAGCGCATCTGCATGTCTGCCGCACCGTGGCGCGCCGGGCCGAGCGGCTGGCGGTGGAGCTGGCGACGATGGAGGCGATCAACCACGACGCGGTGAAATACCTCAACCGGCTGTCGGACTGGTTCTTCGTTGCGGCACGGATGGCCAACAACGACGGCAAGGACGATGTGCTGTGGGTGCCGGGCGCAAACCGTTGAGAAACGGGATGGCGGGCGGGGCGATGTCGGCGCCGCAGGCGGCGACGAGCGGCGCCGTCATCCCGCAAATTGCCCAAAACGCGACGTCGCAGGCGGCTGACGTGACGATTTTGCCCTGTTGCCTGCGGTCACAAGATTATATCAACGCCCAGAGAATACTCTGAAGGCCCGCGCGTGCGGGCCTCGCAACTTGTAAGGGAGACCACGCAGATGAAGGTACTCGTGCCTGTGAAGCGCGTGATCGACTACAACGTGAAGGTCCGCGTCAAGGCGGATGGCAGCGGTGTCGATCTCGCCAACGTCAAGATGTCGATGAACCCCTTCGACGAAATCGCCGTCGAAGAGGCGATCCGCCTGAAGGAAAAAGGCGTGGTAGACGAAGTCATCGCCGTGTCCATCGGCGTCAAGCAGGCGCAGGAAACCCTGCGCACCGCGCTGGCCATGGGCGCGGATCGCGCTATTCTGGTCATCGCCGCCGATGACGTGCACCAGGACATCGAGCCGCTTTCGGTCGCCAAGATCCTTGCCAAGATCGTCGAGGAGGAGCAGCCGGGGCTGGTGATCTGCGGCAAGCAGTCGATCGACAACGACATGAACGCCACCGGCCAGATGCTGTCGGCCCTGCTGGGCTGGTCGCAGGCCACCTTCGCCAGCGAACTGGCGATTGACGGCGACAGCGCCGTTGTCACCCGCGAGGTCGATGGCGGCTTGCAGACCATCAAGGTCAAGATGCCCACCGTGGTCACGGTCGATCTGCGCCTGAACGAGCCGCGTTACGCGTCGCTGCCCAACATCATGAAGGCCAAGAAAAAGCCGATGGATGAAAAGACCGCCGAGGATTTCGGCGTCGACGTCGCGCCAAGGCTGACTGTGGTCAAGACCGCCGAGCCGCCCGAGCGCGCGGCGGGTGAAATGGTCGGCTCGGTTGACGAGCTGGTGGCGAAACTCAAGGAAAAGGGGGCGGTGTGATGGCTGTTCTGCTGCTTGCCGAAGTCAACAACGGCGAATTGTCGATGGATGCCACCGCCAAGGCGGTGAACGCGGCCAAGGCCCTGGGCGACGTGACCGTGCTGTGTGCCGGTGCGTCGGCCGCCGATGCCGCCAAGGAGGCCGCCACGATCGACGGCGTGGCACGGGTTCTGGTGGCCGAGGATGCGGCGCTGGGTCATCGACTGGCCGAGGCGACCGCCGATCTGATCGTGTCGCTGGCTGGCGACTATTCGCATATCGTGGCGCCGGCCACGACCGATGCCAAGAACGTTCTGCCGCGCGTGGCGGCCCTGCTGGACGTGATGATGCTGACCGATGTGTCGGCCATCGTCGATGCCGACACGTTCGAGCGTCCGGTCTATGCCGGCAACGCGCTGCAGACCGTGAAATCGGGCGATGCGACCAAGGTGATCTCGGTCCGCACCGCCAGCTTTGACGCGGCGGGCACGGGCAATTCCGCGCCGGTGGAAACCGTCGACGGGGCCAAGGCCTCGGGGCTGAGCGAATGGGTCGAGGACAAGGTGGCCGAAAGCGACCGCCCCGATCTGACCAGCGCGGGTGTCGTGGTGTCGGGTGGCCGCGGTGTCGGCAGCCAGGACGATTTCGCGCTGATCGAGAAACTCGCCGACAAGCTGGGCGCCGCCGTCGGCGCCTCCCGCGCGGCGGTCGATTCGGGCTTTGCCCCGAACGACTGGCAGGTGGGCCAGACTGGCAAGGTGGTCGCGCCTGACCTATATATCGCCGTCGGTATCTCGGGCGCGATCCAGCACCTTGCGGGGATGAAGGATTCCAAGATCATCGTGGCGATCAACAAGGACGAAGAGGCGCCGATTTTCCAGGTGGCCGATTACGGTCTTGTCGCCGACCTGTTCGAGGCCCTGCCCGAGCTGACCGAGAAGCTGTAAGGCGTCCCGCCTGATCTGTCGAAAGGCCCGCCCGACCGGCGGGCCTTTTGCGTGTTACAGGTGGTCGCGCAGCACGGGGGCCAGCGCCCTTGCCGCCTCAAGATGGGCGGCGGGGCCGGGCATGTCGGCGGCGGCGGGTTCTTCGCCCGGCGGCACCACCATGCCTTCGCGGCTATGGGTGTCGGTGCTGATCGTGACGGTGACAACCTCGGCCACATTGCGGCGCAGCGCGTCGATCATCGCGCCTTCGATGAAAAGCGGATCGGGGCCAAGCCCCTGTGCGGGTGATCCGTCGGGCGGCGGATGATCGGCGAACCACAGCAGGATCACCCGCCCGCCCAGGCGGTCGGCCAGCAGGCGGGTGCGGGCGATCCACGCCTCTTGCAGCTCTTCGCGCAGCAAGGCGAACCTGTCGGGCGCAAATCGGTGCAGGCTTTCCAGCATGTGCCGGGTAAAGGCGAAATCGGTGAAATCCACGTCGCGGAATA
This sequence comes from Lacimonas salitolerans, assembly GCF_042677865.1. Classification (NCBI taxonomy): domain Bacteria; kingdom Pseudomonadati; phylum Pseudomonadota; class Alphaproteobacteria; order Rhodobacterales; family Paracoccaceae; genus Lacimonas; species Lacimonas salitolerans. The sequence continues at coordinate 11,372 of NZ_JBHUDD010000147.1, forward strand.
TCTGGTGCATCAGGCGCGAGGCGCGCAGGAACCTGTCATTGCGGCGCGGATGCACGGTGTAGAAGCGGTTGGACAGGTTGTGCGCGCCGCCGATCTGCACAACGCTGATCCGCGCCTCGCCCGCGATTTCCATCACCACGGGGTCGTTGATGTACAGATCATGACCGGCATTCACGAACCCCAGGTTGACGCAGGGCGTGCCCAGCAGATCCTCGGTCAACGCCGGAAAGGGCCGGGGGATGTATTTGCCATAGGTCTCGGTCGTGCCCAGAAAGGCGATATAGCGTTTATCAAGCAATCGCGCCGGTCCCCGGAAGCTCAGCCGCGATGTGCCATAGCGACACGGTTTGTAATCGAGGCCCTGCGGCCCCGGCACCTGAAAGGACATGGTTCCCACCACCTTGTTTGTTCTCACCCGGCACCAGATTCGGCCAAACGGATTGCCAAACGCTTAATCCGCGCATTCGCGGCAAATTGCGCGGTCGCCCGCGCCCCTTGCAGCAGGGCGGCGGCCATGCCTATTGTGCAGGCAAACGGCATTGGGAGGCGGGACATGGAGATCAAGACCATCGGCGTGGTGGGCGCAGGGCAGATGGGCAACGGCATCGCCCATGTTATGGCGCTGGCAGGCTTTGACGTGCTGATGACCGATATCAGCCAGGATGCGCTGGACGCCGCCGTGGCGCTGATCGACAAGAACCTGACCCGGCAGGTCAGCCGCGAAAAGATCAGCCAGGACGAAAAAGACGCTGCCATGGGGCGGATCAGAACGACGCTGACCCTGACCGATCTGGGGCCAAGCGATCTGATCATCGAGGCCGCGACCGAACGCGAAACCGTCAAGCAGGCGATTTTCGAAGATCTGCTGCCGCATCTCAAGCCGCACACGATCCTGACCTCGAACACCTCGTCGATCTCGATCACGCGGCTGGCCACGCGCACGGACCGGCCTGAAAAATTCATGGGGTTTCACTTCATGAACCCGGTGCCGGTGATGCAGCTTGTCGAGCTGATCCGCGGGATCGCGACGGATGAAGAGACCTATGACGCCTGCCTGAAGGTGGTGGAAAAGATCGGCAAGACCGCCGCCTCGGCCGAGGATTTCCCGGCCTTCATCGTCAACCGCATCCTGATGCCGATGATCAACGAGGCGGTCTATACCCTGTATGAAGGGGTGGGCAACGTGCGGTCGATCGACGAATCGATGAAGCTGGGGGCCAATCACCCGATGGGGCCACTGGAACTGGCCGATTTCATCGGGCTGGACACCTGTCTTGCGATCATGAACGTGCTGCATGACGGGCTGGCCGACACGAAATATCGCCCCTGCCCTCTGTTGACGAAATATGTCGAGGCCGGGTGGCTGGGCCGCAAAACGCAGCGCGGGTTCTACGATTATCGCGGCGAGGTGCCGGTGCCCACGCGCTGAGGCGCCGTAGGGTGGGTGCCAACCCACCCTTGCAGGTCTGTCGATGCCCAAGGTGGGTTGGCACCCACCCTACGCCAGTGCAGGACGAGAGCGCTGGGGGACGCTGTCCCCCAGACCCTCTGGGATATTTGTGGAAAGGGGAAATCAAGGCGTCAGTGCGCGGGTCAGGGCGTTTTGCCGCTCTATCAGGCGCGGCAGGTCGATGGTGGTGATCCGGGCGTCCTGCACCACTTGGCGGCCCTCGACAAACAGGTGCCTCACCCACGTCGGCCCGGCCAGCAGCAGGGCGGCTGCGCCCCAACTGCCGGCACTTTCGATGCCGGTGGTGTCCCAGATCGCGATATCGGCGCGTTTGCCCGGCGCGAGGCGGTCCCAGTCGGGGCGGCCAAGGATGTCGGCCCCACCGCGCGTGGCGTCGGCCCCCGCCAGATCGCGGCGGTCATCATCCATGGTCAGGAGACACACAGGACCAGTTAGCGCGCGACGGTGCCCCCCCATCAAGAGGCGTGGCGCGACAGGATGTCCAGCGCGGCGGCGTGCTGTTGCCGACCCGCAGCGGCGATGACGCGCCCGCCCTGATGCGCCGGGCCGCCCTGCCAGTCGGTGACGATGCCGCCCGCAGCCTCGATCACGGCGATGGGGGCCTGAATGTCGTAGTTGGACAGGCCGGCCTCGATCACCAGGTCGATCTGGCCTGCAGCCAGCAGGGCATAGGCATAGCAATCAATGCCATAGCGGGTGAGGCGCACCTGATCGGCGACCGCGCGAAAGGCGGCTGCATCGGCCGGTGTGCCGACCTCGGGGAAGGTGGTGAACAGGATCGACTGATCCAGCGGGCGGTCGCCGCGCACGCACAGAGGGCGATTGCCATGAGGGCCGGTCATGGAGGCCTGCCCCAGACCGCCGCAGAACCGCTCGCCGATGTAGGGCTGGTCGATGATGCCGAACACCGGCGCGCCGTCCCGTTCGGCGGCAATCAGCACCCCCCATGTGGGTGTGCCCGACAAGAAGCCGCGCGTGCCGTCGATCGGGTCCAGCACCCATGTGATGCCACTGGTGCCGGTGGTGGCACCGTATTCCTCGCCGATCACCGCGTCATCGGGACGGCGGGCAGCCAGCACCTCGCGCATGGCGCGTTCGGTGGCGCGGTCGCCTTCGGTCACCGGGTCGAACCCGGACTGATCCTTGTTGTCGGTCAGCAGGTCCGCCGCGCGGAAGAACGGCAAAACCGCCCTGCGCGCCGCATCGGCCATCGCATGGGCGGTTTCAATGATATCGGTCGTGTCAGTCATCGCGCGGCGCTCCGGTGGGCAGGTCGCCCCGCCCTACCGCAGCGCGATCGCGCTCTCAAGCCACGTCGGACAGCACGCGTGCCAGATCGAACAGGCGGCGGCGCTGGTTTTCGGGAATGGCGTAGTAGGAGCGCACAAGATCCATCGCCTCCTTGTCGCCCATCAGGTCATGGGGCATGTCCTGCGGCGTGCCGCCTTCGGGCGGGGCCGCGTTCAGCCCGTCGAAGAAAAAGCTGACCTCGACCTCAAGCGCCTCGGCGATATCCCACAGGCGCGACGCGCTGACGCGGTTGGCCCCGGTTTCGTATTTCTGGATCTGCTGGAACTTGATACCGACGCTTTCGGCCAGTTGCTGCTGGGTCATGCCGACCAGCCAGCGCCGCTGACGAATGCGTTTACCGACGTGGACATCTACTGGATGTGCCATTTTCGCGTTCTCCGTTGCATCGAAAAATTGCAAGACGGATGGGCCACCGCACACAACCATAAATAAATGGCGATCCCAGCCTCTCACCCCCAAGTGCAATAATGGCGCATTTCCGACCGTTTTATCAATGCTTTTTATACGCGCTGAAGGCGACCCTATACCTTTGAGACACACTTTATGGGTGATTCACCCATAATTTGGGGATTTGACAGCGCGGGTCGCTTTTTCCATCTTGCGCAGACTTTCATGCAGGAGACGCAAATGCGCGCCTTTCAGGTGTTCAATGCCGGAAAACCCGCCGAATTGACGGAGTGTCCGGTGCCCGAACCGGCACGCGGCGAGATCCGGGTGCGAATCGAGGCTTGTGGGCTGAATTTTGCCGATCTGCTGATGGAGCAGGGCAAATACCAGGATACGCCCGAGGCGCCGTTCATCCTGGGGATGGAGGTTGCGGGGGTTGTCGACTCGGCTGGGCCGGATGTGTCCGGCCCAGCGGTGGGCACGCGGGTGGCGGTGTTCGGCGGTCAGGGCGGGCTGGCCGAGTATGGCTGTTTTCCTGCCGCGCGCGCGGTTTCCCTGCCCGACGGCATGAGCGCCGCCGAGGCCGCCGCGTTCCAGATCGCCTATGGCACCAGCCATCTGGCGCTGGACCATCGCGCGCGGATGCAGCCCGGCGAGACCCTGCTGGTGCTGGGGGCGGCAGGTGGTGTGGGCCTGACCGCGGTCGAGGTCGGCAAGCTGATGGGCGCACGGGTCATCGCCTGCGCGCGCGGGGCCGACAAGCTGGAGGCCGCGCGGCAGGCCGGGGCCGACCACCTGATCGACGCCTCCGAGGATATTCGTGCCCGGGTCAAGGATCTGGGCGGGGCGGATGTGGTTTATGATCCTGTGGGCGGCGATCAGTGGCAGGCGGCATTTCGTGCCGCCCGGCCCGAGGCGCGGCTACTGCCCATCGGCTTTGCCAGCGGCGAGGTGCCACAGATCCCTGCCAACCACCTGCTGGTCAAGAACCTGAGCGTGCTGGGCGTCTATTGGGGCGGCTATCTGAAATTCCGCCCCGACGTGGTGACAGACAGTCTGCGCACGCTGCTGGGCTGGTATCAGGAGGGGCGCTTGCGCCCCCATGTCAGCCATACCCTGCCGCTGGCGCAGGCGCGCGAGGGGCTGGACCTGCTGCGCACCCGCAAATCCACCGGCAAGGTGGTGATCACGCCGTAACCAGACGCGGGGCCGCCACGGCGGCGGGGGCGTCGAAGGCCTGCCGCAGCATGGCGCACAGCCGGTCCGTCACCTCGTTGCCCGAGGGCGCGGCATAGAGGTTGATCATCTGCAGCCCCAGGTCGGGCAGGCCCGTTCCCTGCGGCACATAGGACAGATGCGCGGGCGCGTGGCCTTCCAGTATCGCGGTGATGCCCAGATCGGCGCTGACCGTCGCCTCGATCGTGCGGTCGGATTCGGATTCGACGGCCATTTCCCACGGGATGCCTGCAGCGTCCAGCTTGCGCAACGCACCCTGACGGAAACCGCAGTAGCGGCAGAATGCCAGACGCAACGGGCGTTGCCGCCAGACGCTGCCTTCGGGGGCACCGACCCAGCGCAGCGGGATCATCGACAGGGTCTCGCCGCCCTCGCTCAGCATGTCCTCGGTGGTCAGGATCACATCCATCTCGCCGCGTGCGAATTTTGCCTTGAGCTGCGTGGTGAAGGACGACACCAGTTGCACCTTCATGCGCGGAAACTCGGCGTTGAACAGTTGCAGCACGCGCGGGATCGCCGGGTAGACGATATCGACCGGCACACCCAGGGTGATCTCGCCCTCGAACACCCGGTCGGTCAGGCGGGCCATCACCGAATCATTCAGCTCGACCATGCGGCGGGCATAGGTCAGCAACTGCTCGCCCCCGGGGCTGAGCGCGATGCGCCGGCCCGTGCGGTCGAACAGCGACAGGCCCAGCAGTTCTTCCAGCCGCTTGAGCTGCATCGACACAGCCGATTGGGTCAGGTTCAGATGGGTCGCGGCGCGCGTCACCCCGCCCAGATCGGCCACGGCGACGAAAGAGCGCAGCGTGGTGACATCCATATTTCTCATATCACGATACCTGATGCATTGGGTCAAAAACATTCGTTTCACAAATTAGCGCGGATTTCCTATCTGTTCAACAGAATTGATAGAACACGCAGACAGTATCACGAAAGGTAAAGAAATGTCCTCGCTCTCGCTCGCCCGTATCTTCCCCCGTTTCCCTGCCCTGCCCCGGCCCGGTCTTGCGGCCCTGCTGGCCCTGCACCGGCAGCGCCAAAGGCTGGCACGGCTGGATGACGCCGCCCTGGAAGACATCGGGCTGACCCGCGATGCCGCGCTGGCAGAGGCCCGCCGCCCGCTCTGGGACGCGCCCGGGCATTGGTCGCACGCAGAACGCTGACAAACATGAGCAGAATTCTCATGAATGGCGCGCAAAAGACTTGAAACGTGCCACCGCCTTACCGATATTTGTGCCAAGACCCGGGCAAGCCGGGTTAAAAGGTCTAGCATCGGAGGCTTTGATGGCTGAATACAACACGATCCGTACGGCAACGGGCACACGCTCGGCCGCTGCGGTGGACGAAGGGCTTCGCGCCCATATGAACAAAGTCTATGGCACCATGTCCATAGGCATGCTGCTGACATTCGCCGTGGCATGGGCCGTGGGCACCAGCCCGCAGTTGCTGTCGGTGTTCCGCGATCCGGTGACACTGTCGCCGAACATTCTGGGGTGGATCATCATGTTCGCCCCGCTGGCCATGGCCTTCGGCTTTGGCGCGGCGATCAACCGTCTGTCGGCGGCTGGCGCGCAACTGTTCTTCTACGCTTTCGCGTCTGTCATGGGTCTGAGCCTGTCGTGGATCTTCGTTGCCTTCACCGGCTTCTCCATCGCGCAGGTGTTTCTGGTGACCTCGATCGCCTTTGCCGGGCTGTCGCTGTGGGGCTACACCACGAAAAAGGACATCTCGGGCTGGGGGTCGTTCCTGATCATGGGCGTGATCGGCCTGATCGTGGCATCGATCATCAACATCTTCCTGGGATCGCCCGCGATCATGTTTGCGATCTCGATCTTGGGTGTGCTGATCTTTGCCGGTCTGACCGCCTATGACACGCAGGACATCAAGAACGAGTATCTGGCCCATGCGCAGCATGGCGACAGCGAATGGTTGGGCAAGTCCGCGATCATGGGTGCGCTGCGCCTGTATCTGGACTTCATCAACATGTTCATGTTCCTGCTGCAACTTCTGGGCAACCGCGAATAACCTTTCGGTCACCCAGTCATGCGCAAGGGCCGGTCATCTGACCGGCCCTTTTTTCGTGTCAGAACGGAAAGCGTATTGCAGGCATCCCGACAAAAGAAAAACGCCGCGCAGGCCCGGGGCCGCGCGGCGTTGATCTTATCCGGGTCAGGCGATCTTACTTGATCTTGCCTTCCTTGTACTCGACATGCTTGCGCACGACCGGGTCGAATTTACGAACGGTCATCTTTTCGGTCATGGTGCGCGCGTTCTTCTTGGTCACGTAGAAGTGCCCGGTGCCCGCGCTCGAGTTCAGGCGGATCTTGATTGTGGTCGGCTTCGCCATTGTCGCTCTCCTGCACAGGGCGGAGGGCCGCCCGTGAAAACCTTTGAAGCCCGCCTTTTACCGAGGGCAGGCCCAGAGTCAACAGGCAAACCCCGCGCGGGCGCAAATTCGCAGGCCGATGTCACAACGGCGGGCGATTCATGCCCCGGTGCAGATCGGCCACCACCGCATCGTCAAGCTGAAGCGCCTGCGCCAGATTGCGCAGATACGTGCGCTCGGCCTCGGTATCCACCGAGATCGCCATGAGCGAGGCGGAATAGACCTGCGCGCGCATCGCATCGCCGGTGTCGGCGGCAAGCGCCGCCGGGTCGGCAGGCGCATCGAGCGCGGCCTCGACAAAGGCGATCTCATCCTCGCTGGCGTCACCCAGATGATCAAGGATCTTGCGGCGTTCTTCGTCGTCGATCTGTCCATCCGCCTTGGCGGCCTGCACCATCGCGCGGATCATCAGGCGAGCATTCGCCTCGGTCGTGGCGCCGATGGGGGTGTCCTTGGTTAGCGCCTCCATCATGTCGCCCATGCCCTTGGCCCCGGTGCTGGCGGCGCTGGTCATGGCCCCCATCAGGGTGCCCAGCCCGGCCTCGGTCGCCTCGGTGGCGCTGGCGGCCTGGGTGCCAAAACGGGTGAACATCTCGCGCATCTGGTCCTGCTGGACAGGCAGGCCCATCTTTTGCGCCAGCCCGCCCATCTGGTCGGCCATGCCGCCGGGATCACCGGCCTTGCGCATGGCGTCTTTCAGACCGGCCATGCCGCCCATTTTCTGAACACCGCGCGCAGCGGCAAACCCGACGGCCAGCGTGGCCAGTGTCTTGACGAAGCTCATTGTCGAACCCTCCCTTGAGTCTGGTCAGACTAACACATCCTGCGCGACAGTCACTTGACAGACGCGACCGGGCGACCGGCCACATAGGTGGCGGCGATGGCGCGGTCGTCGCCCATCATGATGGTCGGAAACAGCGCCTGCCACAGATCATCCGCCTGCGCTGCGCGTTGCGCGATGGCCGGGGTCGAGGCCAGGTCGATCACGGTCAGATCCGCCTCGAACCCCGGGGCAAGCGTGCCGATGCGGTCGCCCATCCGCAACGCGCGGGCCGATCCGGCAGTCGCCAGCCACCACAGCTGCGCCGGATGCAGGGCGTGGCCGCGCAACTGCCCGACCTCATAGGCCGCGGCCATCGTGCGCAGCATGGAAAAGCTGCTGCCGCCGCCAGTATCCGTGGCCAGCCCGATGCGCTGCCCCTGCGCCATCAGCCCGGCCATGTCGAACAGGCCCGACCCGATGAAGGTGTTCGAGGTCGGACAATGGATCAGCGCGGCATCCACCTCGGCCAGCCGCTCCCTCTCGCGCGGCTCAAGGTGGATGGCGTGACCATAAAGGCCATTCGCGCCCAGCAGGCCATGCGCCTCGTAGGTATCGAGATAATCGCGCGCCTGCGGGTAAAGCGAGCGGACCCAGGCGATTTCATCGACCTGCTCGCTCAGATGTGTCTGCATCAGGCAGTCGGGATGCTCGGCCCAGAGCGCGCCAAGCGCCTGCAACTGATCGGGCGAGGAGGTGGGCGAGAATCGCGGCGTGATGACATAGGACAGCCGGTCAACCCCGTGCCACTTGCGCAGCAGGGCGCGGCTGTCGTCATAGGCCGATTGCGCGGTGTCGCGCAGATCGTCGGGCGCGTTGCGGTCCATGCAGGTCTTGCCCGCCGCCACCCGCATGCCGCGCGCCTGCGCGGCGGTAAAGAGCGCCTCGACGCTGGCGGGATGGATGGTGCAGTAGCTGGCCACGGTCGTGGTGCCATTGGCCAGCACCAGATCCAGATAGCGCGCTGCGATCATGGCGGCATGGTCGGGATCGGCAAAGCGCGCCTCTTCGGGAAAGGTATAGCTGTTCAGCCAGTCGATCAGCCGTTTGCCCCAACTGGCGATGATCGCCGTTTGCGGATAGTGCACATGCGCATCGACGAAGCCGGGCGAAATCAGTGCCGCGCCGTGGTCGATCACGCGGGCATCCGGGTGATCTGCCCGCAGGGTGGCACCATCGCCCACATCAGCGATCCGGCCATCGCGGATCAGCACGCCGCCGTGCGTGTGGTGGCGTGCGGCCGCAGGACCATCGGCAAAGGGATCGCCGTCAAACCCCAGCGTCTGGCCCAGCAGCAGTGTTGTGTCGCCCATGGCGTCCTCCGATGCCGTTCCCTTGTGCCGTGCCGACGTTACTGTGCCGACATGCGGACGAAAAGTGCCGCCGAGCATTGTTTTGCCACCCCGCGATCAGATATGACCCTAGTGATTGGCAAGGGGGCGCGCATGACCGACGACGACATCCAGACCGAAGAGCGCCCCGAGACCGACGAGAGCAGCTATCTGCTTGAGAAAAAGACGGTCGCGGCGATCCTGTATGCCGTAGACATCGGCGACGCCGCGCAGTTGACCGCGCTGATGGAGCCGCTGCACGCGGCCGACATCGCCGACCTTCTGGAACAGATCAACACCTACGACCGCCGCCGGCTGATCGCGCTCTATGGTCACGAGTTTGACGGCGACATCCTGTCGGAACTTGACGAGTCGATCCGCGAAGAGGTGATCGGCCTGCTGACGCCCGCGGTTCTGGCCGATGCCGTGCGCGAGTTGGACAGCGACGATGTGGTCGACCTGCTGGAGGATCTGGACGAGCCCCAGCAAGAGGCGATTCTGGGCGCGCTGGAAGAACCCGACCGTGTCGCCGTCGCGCAGGCGCTGAGCTATCCGGACTATTCCGCCGGTCGCCTGATGCAGCGCGAGGTGGTGGCCGCGCCCGAGCATTGGACCGTGGGCGACGCGATCGACTATCTGCGCAGCCATGACGGCCTGCCCGACCAGTTCTATCACGTGGTTCTCGTCGATCCGCGCATGCATCCGGTGGGCAATGTCACGCTGGGCAAGATCATGCGCTCGCGCCGGGATGTGAAGCTGGGCGATATCACCGAAGAGATCTTCAAGGTCATTCCAGTCGATCAGTACGAAGGCGATGTTGCCTATGCGTTCAACCAGTATCACCTGATTTCCGCGCCGGTGGTGGATGAGAACGGGCGGCTTGTCGGCCAGATCACCATCGACGATGCCATGGCCGTGCTGGACGAGGAACACGAGGAGGACATCCTGCGCCTTGCGGGTGTGAGCGATGAATCCTCGCTGTCGGATACCATCATCGAGGCCGCCAAGGGCCGGGCGACATGGCTGTTCGTGAACCTGTTGACCGCGATCCTTGCGTCTTTCGTGATCGAAAATTTCGCCGACGCGATCGATCAGCTTGTGGCGCTGGCGGTGCTGATGCCCATCGTCGCCTCGATGGGGGGCAACGCGGGCACCCAGACGATGACGGTGGCGGTGCGGTCGCTGGCCACCCGCGACCTGACGGCGCAGAACGCCCTGCGCGTGGTCTGGCGCGAGGTGGCGGTGGGTGCCATCAACGGCGCGCTGTTCGGGCTGATCATGGCCGGGGTCACGGCGGTGTGGTTCGGGGTGCCGATGCTGGCGGCGGTGATCGGTCTGGCGATGCTCTTCACGCAGGTCGCGGCGGCGCTGGGGGGCATCGTGATCCCGATGGCTCTGGACCGCGCCAAGATCGACCCGGCGCTGGCGTCGGGGCCGTTCGTGACGACGGTGACCGACGTGGTCGGCTTCTTCGCGTTCCTCGGGCTTGCCACGGTGGTGCTGCTGTGAGCCATGAGGCGCAAAAGGCCGCCGCACGGGCCGCAGCCTTTGCCCGACGCAAGGCGGCGTTCGATGCGCGGCCCGTGGGCCAGGCGGCGCATCTGTCGGGGGTTCTGGCGGGCTATCGTGGTGTGCCTTTGGCGGGCTACATGCCGATGCGCACGGAAATTGACCCCCTGCCCGCCATGGCCGAGGCTGCCGCCCACGGCCCCGTCGCCGTGCCGGTGATCATGGCCAGGGGCCAGCCGTTGCAGTTTGCCCGATGGCAGCCCGATTGCGCCATGCAGGATGGCCCGTTCGGTGCGCGGGTGCCGGTGTCGCAGGACTGGCTGGTGCCCGAGATCCTGATCGTGCCGCTGGTGGCGTTCTCGCGCAGCGGCGGGCGCTTGGGCTATGGCGGCGGGTTCTATGACCGCACCTTGCAGGGGCTGCGCGCGCGCGGCCCGGTGCTGGCCATCGGCTTTGCCTTTGCCGCACAGGAAGACGCCGACCTGCCGCTGGAACCCACAGATCAGCCGCTGGACATGGTGGTGACCGAGAAGGGCGTGATGACCTGCGCGTAATCCGCGTCAGGTTTCCAACGCCTTGGCGGTACGCTCGGCAAGGCCGACCCCGGCCTGGGACATCGTCAGATAGGTGAAATCCGCCCCGGCATCGATGATCTGCTGCCGATGCGAGTCGTGCATCGCGTGCGAAATGACTGGCCCGGTAAAGCCGCGCTTGCGCAGGCTGCGGGCGGCGATCAGCTTGGCCTCGATATCGTCCATCGCCAGGATCACCGCCTTGATACCGCCGATGTTGCAGCCGCTCCAGAAATTGCTGTCCTCGGCATCCGCGAACATCACGTTGCGCCCGGCCTCGACATGGGCCTTGGCCTTGTAGGTGTCGGCGTCCAGCCCCAGCAGCTTGAAATCCTGTTCTGCAAGATACTGATACGCAGCGGTTCCGGTGCGCCCCATACCAAAGATCAGCACATCGACATCGCCGATTTCCGTGGGCTGCTCGTCGGGATGCATGGTGTCGCGCTCGAACGCGCGCAACCGGTTTTCAAAGCGTTCATACAGCGGATGGGCAAAACGGTTGAGCGGGGCGGAAATCACAAACGAGATCGACACGGCAAGCGCCAGCGGCACCAGGTACTCGGGCAGCACGCCCGCCGCCACGATCAGCCCGAATTCCGAATAGGCCGTCAGGCTGAGCGCGCTCAGAAACGCGCTGCGCGCCCTGAGCTTGAAGGCGACAAGCAGGGCAAAGAACAACAGCCCCTTGAGAGACAGGGCAAGCCCGACCGCAACAGCAAAGGCAAAGGCGCCCCAATCGGGCAATCCGGTCAGGCCGATCTGGAGGAAGAAGCCGACAAGGAAAATCTCCTTGAGCGACCACAGCGACTCGCCAAGTTCCTTGGCGCGGCCATGGGTCGACAGCAGGACGCCCATCACCAGCGCACCGATTTCCGAGGACAGGCCCATCGCCTCGAACCCCATGCCGCCGATCACCAGCGACAGCATCATGCCCATCAGCACCAGCAGTTCGTCATGCCCGGCCAGATCAAGCAGCCGGTGCAGCGCGGGACGCAGCAGCGGCAGACCGAACACAAGAAGCGCCCAGATGTTCGGTGTCTGCCCCGACCACACCGCCAGCACCACAAGGGCAATGATATCCTGCACGATCAGGATGCCGATGGCCGTGCGCCCGTGAAACGCCCCCAGCTCGCGCTTGGTTTCCAGCAGCTTGGCGGCCAGAACCGTGGAAGAAAACGACAGCGCGATCCCCAGCAACAGCGCAGTGTTCCAGTCGAGCGCCATGAACAGCTTGAGGCCAAGCGTGAAGACACTTGTGCTGATCGCGAAATGCAGCAGCGCGCCGCCGATCACCTGCGGCTGGGCGATCTGCGCAAGCTTGAGTTTCAGACCAACGGTGAACAAGAGCATCAGCACGCCCAGATGCGCAATATGCTCCAGCGTCTCGCCGGTATAGGACGGCAGCCCCAGCGGCGGCCCGAAGATGTTGACGGCAAAGCCAGCGGCCAGGAAACCGACAAGCGGCGGCAGGCCGACCTGGCGCACCAACAGCCCGAAAAAGAACGCGAAACTGATGGTGATCACTTCGAACATGGTCGCGCCCTCTGGTCTGCTCCGGCATCCCTTATCTCATCCGCCTGTCAGCACAAGGATCAAGGGGAGCCACGCGCAAGCCCGGCCATTTGTGGCCAAACGGGCACGCCGATCCTGAGGGGTGTCGATCGGGCCCGTTCGCATGCAAAAAGGCCGGCCATGGGTGTGGCCGGCCCTTCACCATCTGTCCTGGCGGGTCCGTCAGCGCGAGGCGGCGAAATTCGCAACCGCGGCCTGCAGCACCTCTTGGGCCACATCGGCTTCTTCGAAACCCTGCCCCTCCATGCCGCCATCCGGCCCCTTGTAGTTGGCAAACCACAGGTCGATGATCTGGCTGACACCGGGGTATTCGGCATCCAGCTGCGCCATGGTTTCGATATGGGCAAAGGGCGAATCCTTGGCCAGAACCCCCAGCAGCTTGTCGTCCTGCTCGCCGCCGTCCAGCATCTTGAGCACGCCGATCACCCGCACATCCACGATCTGCCCGCGCGGTGCGGCCTGTCCCAGCACGATCACGTCCAGCGGGTCACCGTCGCCGCCCAGTTCCTTTGGCAGGGCGGTGCCCGGGATGGCACCATAGTTGCCCGGATAGCCCAGATAGTTGACCACGCGCGGCTGGCCGTCCTTGTATTCCCAGTACACGGCCTTGGGGTCGTCCTTGCTGACCTCCCATTTGGCCGATGTGCCGGTCGGGATCTCGACGATGGCGCGCACGGTGCCATCCGCGTTCATCGGGTCCATCTGCATCAGGTCCTCGGGGCCGACCATGGTGAAATCGTCGGTCGGGGTCATCGTGGCGGCGTGCGGGGTGGTATCGGAGAAGGCAAGCCCGCCCAGCGGATCGGCCTGCGCCATGGTGGTGGTCAGTGCCAGGCAGGTGATCGCGGTCAGAATCTGTGGTCTGGTCATCGGCTTGCTCCTTCATAAGATGCGCGATTGTTCGCGAAACTTCGTACCAGCCGAGTGTGACAGGTGGATCACAGGCAGCCGTTCGGACGGCCGCCGCGCCGCCCTTGGCGCAGGGGGGCGATGTTTGCGGTTTTCCCTCGCCGCTTCTCGCCTTATGTGACGATGAACACACACGATCGGACGCAAGCCATGGACCATTTCCTTTACCGCAACGGCGCGCTGCATGCCGAGGATGTGCCGCTGGCCGAGATTGCCGCCGCCGTGGGCACGCCGTTCTACTGCTATTCCACCGCCACGCTGACCCGGCATTTCCGCCTGTTCGACGAGGCGCTGGACGGAATGGACCATCTGGTCTGCTATGCGATGAAGGCGGCCAGCAATCTGGCGATCCTGCGCGTGCTGGCGGACCTTGGCGCGGGGATGGACGTGGTGTCTGGCGGCGAATACGCCCGCGCCCGCGCCGCCGGCGTGCCCGGCGACAGGATCGTGTTTTCCGGCGTGGGCAAGACCCGTGACGAGATGCACATGGCCCTGACCGGTGGCATCCGGCAGTTCAACGTCGAATCCGAGCCCGAGTTGCAGGCGCTGTCCGAGGTCGCGCTGTCGCTGGGCGTCGTGGCCCCGATCACCGTGCGAGTGAACCCGGATGTGGATGCGAAAACCCATGCCAAGATCGCCACCGGCAAGTCGGAAAACAAGTTCGGCATACCGATCGCGCGTGCGCGTGCCGTCTATGCCCATGCCGCCCGCCTGCCGGGCATCAAGGTGGTGGGCATCGACGTGCATATCGGCAGCCAGTTGACCGATCTGGCCCCGTTCCGCGCGGCCTATCGCAAGGTGGCCGAACTGACCGCGCAGTTGCGCGCCGACGGGCACACGATCACCCGGCTGGACCTGGGCGGCGGGCTTGGCATCCCCTATGCCCGCGACAATTCCGCGCCCCCCCTTCCGCTGGAATACGGCGCGATGATCCGCGAGGAACTGGGCCATCTGGGATGCGAGATCGAGATCGAGCCGGGCCGGCTGATCGCGGGCAATGCGGGTCTGATGGTGTCGCAGGTGATCTATGTGAAATCCGGCGAGGATCGTGACTTTCTCATCCTCGACGGGGCCATGAACGATCTGATCCGCCCGGCCATGTATGACGCCTGGCACGATATTGTGCCGGTGATCGAGCCTGCCCCGGGGGCCGAGCAGCATGTCTACGACGTGGTCGGCCCGGTGTGCGAATCCGGCGACACCTTTGCCAGGGGCCGTGCGCTGCCGCCGCTGGCGCAGGGCGATCTGGTCGCATTTCGCAGCGCCGGGGCCTATGGCGCGGTGATGTCGAGCGAATACAACACCCGCCCGCTGATCCCCGAAGTGCTGGTGAAAGGGGATCAATTCGCGGTTATCCGCCGACGCCCGACCTTTGACGAAATGCTGAATCGCGATACCATCCCCGAATGGCTGTGACGCGATAGGCGCGTCGCGCATCGGGAAAGGCCGCATGACCGTGACCCAACGCGACACCTCGAACGACACGTCCGGACAAAGCTGGGCACGCATGCGCCGATCCGTGGCGCTGACGCTCGGTGGGCTTTGGGCCGAACGGATCACCCATGCGTTCTGGCCGATCTGGACGGTGATATTCGTCTCTCTTGCCGCCCTGATGCTGGGCCTGCACGACAGCGCCCCGATCGAGGCCGTCTGGGCCGGGATGATGACCGCTGCTGGTGCGCTTGTGTGGTTCACCTGGCGTGGGGTGCAGGCGTTTCGCGCACCCACGCGCGCTCAGGCGCTGCAACGGATGGATGACCGCCTGCCCGGTCGCCCGATCAGCGCGTTGATGGACTCGCCCGCGATCGGCGGCAATGATCCGGCATCGCTGGCGCTGTGGCATGCGCACCAGGCCCGCGCGGCCACGGCCGCGCGCAGTGCCAATGCGGTCGAGCCTGACCTGCGCGTGTCGCGGCGTGATCCCTTTGCCCTGCGCTATGTCGCGGTTCTGGCGCTGGCGGTTGCGGTTCTGTTCGGGTCGATCCTGCGCGTCGGATCGGTGAGCGAGATGACACCGGGCAGTGGCCCTGCGCTGGCCACCGGCCCGGCATGGGAAGGCTGGATCGAGCCGCCGTCCTATACCGGCCTGCCCACGCTGTATCTGGCCGATCTTGGGGCAAACCGCGTCGAAGTGCCCGAGGGCGCGCGCGTGATCCTGCGGTTCTACGGCAAGGTCGGCGAATTGACGCTGGCCGAAACCGTGTCGGGCCGCACCGGCGATGTCACCCCGGCCTCGGACCCCGAGCAGGAATTCACCATCGCCTCGTCCGGCAGCCTGCGGATCGACGGGCCCGGCGGCAATGAATGGCAGATCGCCATGCGCCCCGATGCGGCCCCGCAGGTCGAGATCACGGGCGAGGCCGAAACCTCGGTCGAGGGGCAGATGACCCTGCCCTTCACCGCGCGCGACGATTACGGCGTTGTGGGCGGCACCGCGACCATCGCGCTGGATCTGGACGCGGTGGATCGTCGTCATGGTCTGGCGGCAGAACCCGAGGATCGCCCGGGGCTGGAGATTCCCGTGCCGCTGCCGATTTCCGGCAGCCGCACCGAGTTCACCGAACGGCTGGTCGACAACTTCTCGGAACACCCGTGGGCGCATCTGCCCGTGCGGCTGACCGTGACAGTCGAGGACGGGGCCGAACTGACCGGGCAAACCCTGCCCACGCAGATGAAGCTGCCGGCGCGGCGGTTTTTTGATCCGATGGCCTCGGCCCTGATCGAACAGCGGCGCGACCTGCTGTGGACGCGCGAGAACGGCCGACGGGTGGCGCAAATCCTGCGCACCATGTCGCACCGCCCCGAAGAGGGCGTATTCAAGCGCGAAACAGATTACCTGCGCCTGCGCGCGATCATCCGCGATCTCGAGGCCAACCTTGTGCATGGCGTGAGCACGGAAAAGCAGGAAGAACTGGCGCAGGCGCTGTGGGATCTGGCGATTGATCTGGAAGACGGCGATCTGGAAGACGCGCTGGAACGTCTGCGTCAGGCGCAGGAGCGGCTGCAACAGGCGATGAAGAACGGGGCCAGCGACGAGGAAATCGCCCGCCTGATGCAGGAACTGCGCGACGCCACCCGCGATTACATGCGCCAGAAGGCCCAGCAGGCCCAGCGCGAGAACGAGCAGGCCGAGCAGGATGGCCAGCCTGCCCCGAACGACGGGATCAACATGACGCAGGATGACCTGCAACGCATGATGGACCGCATTCAGGAACTTATGGAACAGGGCCGCATGGCCGAAGCCCAGCAGGCGCTGGAAGAGTTGCAGCGCATGCTGGAGAACATGGAAGTCCGGCAAGGTGAGGGCCAGGGCCAGCAATCGCAGGGCCAACAGGCGATGGAAGGTCTGGCAGAGACCCTGCGCGATCAGCAGGGGCTGTCGGATCAGGCGTTCCGCGACCTTCAGGAACAGTTCAATCAGGGTCAGCAGGGTCAGCAAGGGCAACAGGGCCAGCAGCCTGGCCAAGGCCAGCAGCAGGGTCAGGGCCAACAGCCCGGCCAGCAGCAGGGTCAGGGTCAAGGGCAAACTCCGGGCGAGGGTCAGCAGCAGGCCGAACCCGGCGAAGGTCAGGGACAGGGCGAAGGCGAAGGGCTGGAACAGTCGCTGGCCGACCGTCAGCAGGCCCTGCGGCAGGAGCTGGAGCGCCAGCGCGGGCAGCTTCCCGGTGTGGGCGGCGAGGCGGGCGAGGCCGCACGTGGCGCGCTGGACCGTGCAGACCGCGCGATGGACGGGGCCGAGCGCGCCCTGCGCGACGACGACCTGCCCGGCGCGATCGACCGTCAGGCCGAGGCGCTGGACGCCCTGCGCGAAGGCATCCGTAATCTGGGCGAGGCGTTGGCCGAGGACCAGCGCCAGCAGCAGGGCGGCGACAACACCCAGATGAGCGATGCCGAGGGCGCGCAGCGCGACCCGCTGGGCCGCGATCCCGGTTCCCGCGGGCAGAGCATGGATTCAGGCGACAACATGCTGCGGGGCGAGGATGTGAACCGCCGCGCGCGCGAGTTGCTGGACGAAATCCGCCGCCGCTCGGGCGAGACGGCGCGCAGCGAGGAAGAGCGCGATTACCTGCGGCGGTTGCTGGACCGGTTCTGAGGCTGGCCGGATGCCCTTTTCGATCTGACGGCGGCAACGACTCGACCCCGGTCGGTGTAGGCATCGCACCTTCTGCGCACGTGTTCGTGCAGGGGGTTGGTGCAGATGTGATGGGGTCCGACATACTCTTGCCCAGATTTTGGGCGATCCAGACGCCGTACTGTCTGATTGAGTGTGAGTTCCTGGCCAAGGATACGGCCCCAACACAAAGGACACCCACCGTGCAGCAGCAGAAAACCAAAGACCGGCCAGAAGACCCGATCCAGACCCCTGATGAAATCATCGCCAACGTTTTGCGGCGCCTGTCGCTGGTCGACAGCTCGCCCGAACCGGGGTTCAACCGGTTTACCCGTTTGGTATGCCATGTGGCGCACGTACGGATGGCAATGGTCACATTCGTGGAAGAACGCGCGAACCGTCAGTATTTCAAGGCCGCTCTTGGCTTGCCCGACGGGGTCACGGGAACGCCGCTGGAACAGTCCTTCTGCAAGATCGTGACACGCACCGGCAAGATGCTCGACGTGTCGGACGCCCGGACCGATGCGCGCGTTCAGGACAATCCGTCGATCGAGGAATTGGGCGTGCAGGCCTATCTGGGCGCACCGATCGTCGGCCCATCGGGCGAGGCGCTGGGATCCTTGTGTGCGGTGGACAAGGTGCCGCGCGACTGGAGCGACAACCAAAAGCGCGCCATGACCGATCTGGCCGCCTGCGTTTCGGATCATATCGCCCTGCGCCACGCGCGCCTGGCCTGACAGCGCGGCGGCTGCAAGGGTGCGCGCGGCCGCCCCGGAGCTGCATCTAGCCCAGCTTGCCGGGAACGCGGCCCGGGGTTGCGCATTGTTGATTGCATGAAGGGCACAGGCCAGACCGTTATCGCCCCCCTACGGTCGTGACAACAGGTCGGCCGGAATCTGCGCGATTTGCAGGATGGAGGTTGTGATGCCGAACGAGCCAAAACACGCCAAGGAAAAGCGCCCGGACCCGGGACCGCGCCGCAACGCCAAGGGCGATCACGAAGGGTCGGCGCACAGCCCGGACGAGTTCGATGTCCTGAACCCGAAAAAGCAGGGGATGGACAAGGAAAAATCACGGCGCAGGGCCAAGACGGCATCCGACAAGACGTAGCCCGCTTCGCCATCGGAGTACCTGCGACCGGTTCCGTTCGGACACGGTCAGATGGATGGAACACAGGTAGGGCTGGTGCGTTTCTCCTACAGCACTTCAGCAAGGAGATTATCATGAACGATCAAGACATCACCGCATTCTGGGACCGACTGTCAGATGTGAATGCCGGGTTTCTGGGGACGCAAAGCGGCGCCGCCCGCATGGTGCCCATGTCGCATCAACTGCGCGACGGCGACGCGACGATCTGGTTCATCAGCGCCCGTGACACCGATCTGGCCGAGGCTGCGGAACAGGGCAGCACGGCGGCCACCTATGTGGTCGGTGAAGGGTCCGAGGGTCTTTACGCGGTGATCGAAGGCAAGCTGATCCAGAACAACGACCCGGCCCTGCGCGACGAGCTTTGGTCGACCGTGGCCGACAGCTGGTTTGAAGGCGGCAAGGACGACCCCAAGGTCTGTATCCTCGGCCTTGTGCCCCAGACCGCCGAAGTCTGGCTGACGCCGAAATCGGGGCTGAGCTTTGCCTTCAATATCGCCAAGGCGCAATTGACGGGCGAGCACCCCGATATGGGCAGCCATGGCGCCGAGTCGGCGGCAGACCTGGAGCGTCTGCGCAAATCCGCTTGAGACTTCGTGCCGGGACGGAGCAGCCATCAACAGGCTGCTCCGAAAAGGGTTCAAAACACAGGCTCCGGTGACGGGGCCTGCGGCATGTGCGTGGCGGCATCCAGCTCAATCACCCGTTGTCGTTGTTTCGGGCGCGGTGGGCGTTCCCGTCCCTGTGTCATCGACGGGCGTATTCTGATCGTCGATCTGCGTGCTGTCGCTTTGCGGATTATCGACCATCCCGGTATCGGCGGACAGCCAATACACGATCAGGATCACGGCGAGCACGACGACGACCGCAATCGCGATCATCGGCATGCGGCTTTTCTGGGGGTCGCTGGCAGGTTTACGGTTTGTTCCGGGGTCGGACATGGCAAGCTCTTTTCCATTCTGGAAGCGGGACATGCCCACCTCGCGTGAAGCGTGAAGGAAGGCGCGCGGGCGCGCGCCTTCCTGCGGTGTCACAGGTCTTCCGTCGCGGCGCAGATCTCTTCCATCTGCTCCATCGTCACGTTCATCGGAGCGTCGTCGGCATCCGAAGCGTCGGAAGTTGCATCGCCGGACTGCGACGTGTCGCTGGAACTGTCCATCGTGGTCGCGGTGCTGTCAGATGCGTCGCTGTCGTCGGACTGTGCCGAGTAGGCAGCGCAATCGCGGCGGATCATTTCCTTGTCTTCGTCAGACAGGTCTTCCCACGCGCTGGCGATCTCGGATTCCGAGCGGACGGTGGTGCCGTCTTCGCCGAGCAGTGCCGAACCAAGCGATGTGGACCAGTCGCTGCCAAAGCTGCCCGACATCATGCCGGTATCGCCCGTGGTCGTGCTGGTGGTTTGTGCGATGGCACCGCCGGCGGCCAGGTGTGCGGCCACGGCAAGGGTAAGAAATGTGCGTTTCATGGTCATCTCCGAGGTTGTTGGTCTTTGTCGGTTTTCTGGGTTCGCCATTGGCTGTCCCATGCCCAAGCAACCGATTGCCCCACCGTTCGTTCCCGTGAAAACTACCATAGGTGGTTTCGATAGGCGGGTTGCCGCCGGAACTCAGGGAGCCAGCGCGCGTTTCATCTTGAGCAGATGACCAAGGAGAGCCCCATGCCCGACAAGGACACAGCGCCCGTTACGGATCGGATGAACGGCGTTGATGCTGCATCACGGACGGTGCCTGAGCGCGCGGGCCGTGCCAGAGACTGGCGGGCAGGCAAGCGACCGGGGGGTGGCGTCACGCGGCATGCGCGGTTGGCATGAACGGCCAGCCCCTGTCGTCTGTCGTGCAAGACATCAGCGTCGAGGAACGCGCCGCCATAGAGGGTGCCGTCGCACGGGCGCTGGCGGCCTGCGATGAAACCGGCAAGGCCGGGATTGCGGCCAGCATCCTGCACGGTGGCACGATCATCGCGACGGGCGAGAACGAGGTGCATCTGCAATCCGATCCCACCAAACACGCCGAAATGGTGGCCATCGCGCGCGCCGCACAGGTGCTTGCCAGCACAGGCCTGTCGGAATGCGTCATGATCTCGACCCTGCAACCTTGCGAAATGTGTCTGGCCGCCATGCGGTTCGCCGGAATAAGGCGCGTGATCTTCGCCGCGACACAGGCCCGCGTCGCGCCCAAATACTTTGTCTTTCCGCATCTGAGCGTCGCGGATTTTCAGGGTGACCGCGACTTTGAAGCCATAGGCGGGATCTGCGAGGATCGCATCCTGCATCTTTACGTCACAGGAGAGGAGTGACCATTTCATGCCCAGACTGTTATCAATTCTCGAGACGGCCCTTTATGTCGATGATCTGGATCGGGCCTCGGCCTTCTATGAAGATGTGATGGGCCTGACATCCCTGCATTCGGATGACCGGATGCGGGCCTATGACGTCAACAAACGCAGCGTGCTGCTGCTGTTCATCCGGGGCGGCACGACCGAGCCGGTGCAGACCGGCGGCGGGGTGATCCCCCCGCATGATGCCTCGGGGCAGATTCACATGGCCTTTGCGATTTCCCCCGATGATCTGGACGCCTGGCGCGCGCATCTGGCGGATCATGACGTTGTCATCGAAGGCACGTCAGACTGGCACCGGGGCGGGCACAGCCTGTATTTTCGCGATCCCCACGGCAACTTGCTGGAACTGGCGACCACTCCGGGGCTTTGGGAGGGGTTCTGAGCACAAGATCGCCCAAGATCGTCATGGAACGAATGGGCGACTGGCTGGTTTCATGCCAAACGGAAAGAGGAACCCCGACCATGCCCAACGAGATCCTTTCTACGCCAACCCCGGTCGAGCAAGCCGCCCACGACACGCTGATTGCCAACCTTCGCAACGCGCACGCGCTGGAGAAACAGGTGATCGCGGTGCTTGAGGCGCAGCTTAAGCATGTGGACGAATATCCCGATCTACATGCCCGACTGACCGAGCACGTCGCCGAAACCCGCGAGCAGGCGCAGCGCCTGGAAACCGGGCTCGAGGCCTGCGGCGAGTCGCCGTCGGTGATCAAGGACACCTTCCTGAGCATGATGGGGATGAGCCAGTCTTCGGTTCAGGGCCTGAGCGAAGATGCCGTTCTCAAGGCGCTTGCCGCCGACATGATGACCGAACATCTGGAAATCGCGACATACCGCAGTCTGATCGTGCTGGCCAAAATGGCGGGCAAACCCGAACTTTGCGCCCGACTGGAAGAGTCACTGCGCGAGGAAGAGGCCATGGCCGACTGGTTCGACCAGAACCTTGAGCAGATCACGCGGCGCTACGTCGAGATCAAGGCGGCCGAGGCGCGCCCTGACGACACCAAGGCGGCCGGTCGAGAGTGACAGAACACGATCTGGCAAACCCTTGGGGCCATCGCCACAAGGCGATCCGACGCCAAGCGCCCAACGGCTCCCGGGAGCATGACCGGACAGTCTTCGGAACCTTGACACAAGCCACGGTGCCGCAAGTCATCGCGGGCAAAGGCTCCTACATACCTCAGGAGCCAAGTTCGGCATAAGGCAAGCCAATCCGTTCCCGATCCATGGCGGTTCCCGCACCGATCCCTTGCCAGAGGCCGGAAGGCAATTTTGCGCCAGGGCGAATATGGGCTATGTGTGACGCATGCAATTCAAGTCGCCCAATCTTGCCGCACTGCGACAAAGCCGGTTCGGGCCGGCCTTGATCGGTATCGGTCAGTTCGCCGCCTTCGCGGTCCGCAGGTTTTTTGCCGAACGGCTGACGGCTGCCGCGGCCTCGCTGACCTATTCGACGCTACTGGCCATCGTGCCCCTTCTGGTCATCGCATTCGCGATCCTGTCGGGCTTTTCCGCCTTTGACGCGGTCAAGGAACGCATGCAGGAGGTTTTCCTGTCAGCTGTCGTGCCCGAAGCCGGGGCCGCGATCGAGGAATACATCGCCAACTTCACGAGAAACGCCAACAATCTGACGGCCGTGGGCATCGTTGCGCTGGCTGTCACGGCGCTTCTGCTGCTGTCGACCATCGAACACACGCTCAACCGTATCTGGCATGTCGAGCGTCCCCGCCCGGTTCTGGTGCGGTTTCTGATCTTCTGGGCCATCCTGACGTTGGGCCCGCTGCTGATCGGCGGCAGCTTCACGCTGACCTCGGACCTGATGAACCTGGCGGGCCGGGTCGAGATACTGAATACCGGCGGCACGATCTATGCGTCACGCCTGCAGGAAACCTGGCTGGTCAACACGCTGATCAGCATCGCGATCAACATCATCGGCTTTACCGCGCTGTTCGTTCTGGTCCCTGCCCGGCGGGTCAGAATATGGCATGCCGCTGTCGGGGCCAGCCTGGCCGCGATTGCGTTCGAAATCCTGTCCTGGGGGTTCAACTCGTTTCTCACCTCGGGGTCCAGCTACGAGACGATCTATGGCGCGCTGGCAGCCGTGCCGGTGTTTCTGATCTGGATCTACACCTCGTGGATGGTGATCATCCTTGGCGCGGTCGTGGCCGCATCCATCCCTGATTGGCTGATCGCGCGCACCGCCGTCCCCACCGGGGCGCTGCGCCCGTCCGACAGGCTGGCGATCGCGGTCACGTTGCTGGCCAAGCTGCACCGTCAGGCCCAAAGCGGCGGCATGCTGGACGAACAGCGCCTGGTCGATGCCGTCCCGCTTGAGGCGCGGGACGAGATTTTCGATGCGCTGCTCAGGTCTGGATACCTGTCCCAGACCGAGGACAGTTGCGTAGCACTTGCCCGCGACATGTACACCACGACTGTCTTTGATCTGGCCAACGACCTGAAACTGCCGCTTGGCGTCAAACCGGACCGTGACAGCGCGATCCCCGACGAGATTGTCGAGCGTCTGGCCGCCGAAACAACCGCCACCCGCGCGATGCTGGAACGGCTGCACGAGGCCGAGGTCGACATCCTGTCGTCACCTCTGGCGCATGTCCTGTCCCCGACGGATGACGACAAGGTCATCGCCCGGGTCGGCAAGCCCGCGCGACGGTCGCTGCCGTGAGTACGATGCGCCCGCGCCGCCTTGATGGTCGCCTTGGTCGGTGAACCTGCCGCGGGTCAGCGGGTGCCTCACCGGATTTTGTATCGGATCGCGTTGACCTCGTCACGATTCCAGATAGCCTGAGGGGCCGAAATCGACACGCGCATGGCCGTTCGCGACACTTGGTTGCGTAGCCGGTCTTGCGCCAAGAACAAAATTGAGCACGGAGACATTGGGGCATGCTGCGATTTTTCACGAGTTTTCTCGTTTCACTGCTGCTGACGTTCAGCCTTGGCCTTGCGCAGGAAAGCCCGGGTACAGCTGCTGAAGCCAATGGCCCGTCCAGCGTCGATCTGCTGATCGACGTGATCGAGGATGACGCGGCGCGCACCGAGCTGATCGAACGCCTGCGTGCGACCGGCATTGCAGACGATACCCCGCCCAGCGAAGAGATCGTCGATACGCTCGCCCGTGGCGAAGCACCGCCCGACAACCTGTCTTTCGGACGGCAGATTGCCCTGATCACCCAGGCCGCGGCCGAGGATATTTCCGCCTGGGCCACGGGGTTCTGGGCTCAGTTGACCCGCGCACCCGACGTTTTTGACGGTCTCAGCGGTGACGAGGTCAGCGTGCTGATCGGCGCGTTATCGGAACTGGCGCTGGTGATCGCCAGCACCGTGATCGCCTTTGTGGTGTTGCGATGGTTCGGCAAGTCGCTTTACGCCCGAATGAGCGCCTCGGCCCGGGATGGCGGCATGGCGCGAACGGCCATGCTTTTCGTCATGTCCGCCCTGATCGACGCGGTGATCGTCGTCATCGCCTGGGCGGCGGGCTATGCGCTTGCGATCCTTGCCATCGGTGATTTCGGGCAGATCGGCATCCGGCAGACGCTGTATCTCAACGCGTTTCTGCTGGTGGAGATGGCCAAGGTCGTGGTCAGGCTTGTGCTGTCGCCCTCGGCCACGTCGCTCAGGCCGCTGCCGATCAGCGATCTCGCGGCGGCCTATCTGTCGGCACGCATCAACCTGATCGTCGGCGTCGTGGGTTACGCGCAGCTTCTGATCGTGCCGATCCTCAACAGCAACATCTCGTTCGCGGCCGGTCGGGCGGTGTCGGCGCTGGTGGCGTTCGCGGTGCTGGCCTTTGCCATCGGGCTGGTGCTGCGCAACCGCAAACCCGTGGCCGACTGGCTGCTTGGCGGGCAAGAGCCTGCCGTCACCACTCCGGACCCGGTGGCAGGCATGAACGAGCCGGTTGCGGTCGATCCGGTGCAGACCGCGGTGCCGGATCAGACCGCCCTGCCCCGGCGCCGCCGGAGACGCGGCGCGCTGGAATATCTGGCACGGCACTGGCACTGGCCGATGCTGGCCTACCTGCTGGCGATGTTCGTCATCGTGCTGCTGCGCCCCGGCAATGCCGTCTTTCAGGCCTTCGCGACATCAGGGCAGGTCGTGATCGTCGGTCTGCTTGGCTTTGCGACATCCGGGTTCATCAGCCGCGTGATGGCGCGCGGGGTGATCCTGCCGCCCGAGTTGTCGCAAAGGGTGCCGTTGCTTCAGGGGCGGCTGAACGCGTTTGTTCCCAAGACGCTTTTGATCGTGCGGGCACTCATCTTCCTGCTGGTGGTGCTGGTGGCCGTCAACGCCATCGGCCTGATCGACCTGCGCGCCTGGATGGTCAGCCAGTTCGGCCTGCGGCTGACCGGCATGATCCTGTCCGTGTCGCTGGTGCTGCTGATCTCGTTCGGGATCTGGCTGGCCCTGTCGTCGTGGCTGGATTACCGGCTGAACCCGGAATTCGGCAGCGTGCCCACCGCGCGCGAGCGGACATTGCTGACGCTTTTGCGCAACGCCGCGACCATCGCCCTGATCGTCATCACCGTGATGTTCGTGCTGGCCGAGGTCGGTCTGGACATCGCGCCGCTTCTGGCCTCTGCCTGTGAATCGGCATGCAAAAGTGACCCACTTGGGTGGGTTATGATCATCTAAAACTGACCCACCTGCATTGTTAACATCCG
>NZ_JBHUDD010000148.1:0-37435 GCF_042677865.1 Lacimonas salitolerans
GTCGCGGTGGCGACGCGAGCATCAAGTCGCTGCCGCCATCGCACATCGAAAGACTCGCCATAATGCGCAACTGTAGTACTAGGATGATAAGGCGTTCCGACAAAACGGTGACGCGCCCCATTTCCACTGAACAGAAAGCGAAGCCGATCATGCCCGCGCCCAATGACATCGCCGGAACAGCTGCGCTGTCCATCTGTGAATCGCTGCTGCTGGCGCTGAACGATCGCAACATCCTGCCCGAGAAGGAAATCGTCGGGGTTCTTCGGGACGCCGCGGCCAGCCATGAATATGCCGAAGATGACGGACGCGCCGAAATGCACGCCGCGGTGGCCGCCCTGATCAACGCGATCCTGGCAGGCGGCAATTCGGTGCGCCGTCGCTGAGCGTGGTTGTCTGACCCGCTCGCGGGTTGGGTTTTATCGGGAAATTCCCTGAAAAATTGTGGCCTCGCCATGCGGGGAAACACGGCGAGACCTTCCGGCAAAGGACTCAGCCTTTGCGAGGGGAAACCTTTCCCTTGCCGAAAGCCTTGTCAAACGCCGCATCGGTCTTGTTCACCTTGCCTTCGGACTCGCGGGATTTGTAATCGCTTTGTCGCTTGGCGCTTTTCGAGCCGTCGGTTGTGGCCTTTTTCTTCATGTTCTTGTCCATCAGGGTGACCTTTCGCTGTTGTTGCGACGCCTTCGCATTGAAGCGACCTTTGCCTTGCCCAGCATTCCATCGACGGGTGGTTGATGCCGTCCACGGCCTTGGTCGGGGGTGCCGCAAACGGCCCCCTGCTGCTTCAGTCTAGCGATCTGCCCAGCGGGCGACACAACATGGATCAGTGTGCCGGGCACATGGTCGTGACCCTCTCCAGTGCAGGAAACGGTCTGCCCCGGCCCGACGTCGATGGGCGAAACGCACAGGTGCTAACCTGCGTAAGCCCGGGCACAGGGCCAGCCGTGTCATACAACAGCCGGCGGTCCTCACATGGGGCGCGAAACGGCTTATCAGAACATCGGCAAAGCACGCGAAAAGGGCCCTGACCGGACCCTGACCACCGGATGCCTTGACGATAGCGGGTAAGCCAATTGAAGGAATACAAGATGTTCAAGACCTTTCTTCTGGGCAGCACGGCTGCCGCCATGACACTGGCGTCATCGGCATTTGCAGAAACCTCGGCAACCGCCTGGACCGATCTCAACCTGCGGGCAGGCCCCAGCACCACATACGAGATCCTGTCGGTCATTCCGGCCTCGGAAAGCGTGACCGTGGACGGGTGTCTGGACGATGACACCTGGTGCCGGGTGTCTTATGGCGAGGTCAGCGGCTGGGCCTCGGGTGAATACCTGACAGCGATGGTTCAGGCACCGATCCACACCAACCGGGAACAGTTGGCGGTGGAAACCGTGACCTACGAAAGAAACCCCGACAATGCCACCACCGGCGCGGCAGCTGGCGCAGTCGGCGGCGCGATTGTCGGCGGGCCGGTTGGGGCCCTGATCGGGGCGGCCATCGGCATGGGCACCGGCTCTGCGGTCACACCCACCGAAAAGGTGACAACCTACGTGCGCACCAACCCTGTTGATCCGATCTATCTGGACGGTGAAGTTGTCGTCGGCGCGGGCGTTCCCCAAGAGGTTACCCTGCAGGAAGTGCCCGAAAGCGACTACTATTACGCCTATATCAACGGTGTGCCGGTCCTCGTGGAACGCGAACAGCGTCGCGTGGTGCACATTGTTCGCTAAGGCTTTGCCGCGATGAAAGGGGGCGGTCCGGGACACCGGGCCGCCCATTTTCAGCCGATGCACGGCGGCTGGTGTCCGGCTGCGCGCACTAGCCAGCGCGCCGGGCTGGGAGATACCAAAGCAGGGCGTGCAGCAGCAGACCGACCATGACGCCATTCAGGATATGCCACATGAAATGCGTGCCGATTCCGGTTGCCGCGCAGGTCATCAGGTCGATGGTGCGGAAAATCAGCGACAGCAGGAACGTGATCGCCGCGCCAGTCACAAGATACCGCGCCGGATGGCGATGAACCAACGTCACCCCCGAGAAGATCATCAATGCCAGCAGGGCGGGCAGATATTGCAACGACCCGTTCAGATATCCCGGCCCGGATGCATCATCGGTGGCAACGTCGCCCGATGTGAACCAGAAAACGACGCCGATGCTTCCCAGCACGATCATCGCAATACGGGCGGTCGGCCACGGGGATTCGCCCGTCAGGCGATAGATCGTCACCAGCACGAAAAACGCGACGAATGACCATATCGGAACTACATCCGCCAGTTCCGACCATCCGGTTGCGAAAGTATGGAACAGGAACGATCCGACCCCGATGGCTGCGGCCAGAAGGATCAGGATCAGGTCCGGTACATCGTGCCGGCCTCTTCGGGCATAGACGCGCAAGGCAAGAAGGGCGGCGACCAGAAACGCGGCGTTGCTCAGCGCATTGATCGGCTCGTTCCAGAATCCGGGCGCGGTCCGCTCGCAATACAGGTCGATGTAGCGGGTGAAGTTCATGACAAACAGCGTCCACATTGCTCAAACTGCGGCCAGCCTTGCCATTGGTCCGAATGCTGATCAAGCCAAGGGATCGCGGTGCCGCGCAGTTTCTTGCAACCGCCGCCCACGCAACACCTTGAAGCCTCACGCGGTCACTGCGCGTCCTGCTCGGCCGGGGTCTGCTGGTGCGACATGCGCAGCCATGCGTCGTTATCCTTGACATAGGCCGAGGTGCACAGCGCCTCGTAAACCGGCTCGTCCGTGCGTTCGGCGGTGACGCGATAGGCCAGAACGGCGATGCCCTGCCGGATCGACAGGTAGCGATCGCTGATCGCGATCGAGCGCCAGCGTTGCGCCACATCCTTTTCACGCCAGATGCCGTTGCCTTGCAGGATGCCCGCAGGATAGGGAAAGACAAAGACCGCATCGGGCGCGGTCATCCGTCGCGCGCTGTCGGCACCCCCGGTCCAGAACCGTTCCTCCTGCTCCCACAGGGTCGCTTCATCCTGCACGTCGTTTGTCATTCGCCCGCCCCCGTTGTGAAGCCCGCGACGATCTGGACGACCAGAAACACCAGCGCCAGCACCGCCAGGATCATGCCCCACGAGAAACGCGAAGGTGATGGCGAGGAGTCGTCCGTCATCGTCTGGCGCCCCCGCGCGGGCAGAAGGCGGGTCAGCTCGTGCGCCACTGTCAGGTGGTCATGTCCCAGCGTCGGCACGTCGCGCAGGCGCGACAGCATCAGGCTCAGGCGCGCGCCAGCCTTCTCTTGCCGCATGCGGGCCAGGTCTTCGGCCTCTTGCCAAGGGTCAAGGTTCAGCCGGGCCAGTGCGGACAGGACGGTAACGCCGCTGCCCTGGTGATCGCGCCCGACCGAGGCCTGCAAGAACCGGTCGAAGGCCGGATCATGGGGGTTGAGGATGCTGGATGCGGGCATGTCGTGTCCTCGTCTGCTGTGCGGTTGGGCACGGCCCCGTCGTGGCAAGGGATCGCCCGATGCAGACAGGGAGTATGTGCCGTCGAATTTCGCTGACCCTAGCACCAAAGCCGCAAGGGCGGGCTGACACAGATCAGCATCACGGTTTCGGCCCCGGCGTCGGTCTGCACTGATCTGCATCAGCACACGACGCCCCGTTTCAGGGTACAAGAAACAGGGTCCGCCGGGCGATCCGCCGACCACCGTTGGCACGGCATCGGACGCGGGGCAGATGCCGAAAAGTCATCAGGGAGACCGGGAATGACCATGCGTTCGACCACATCGATTGTGACCTTCCCACAGCCCTTCACCCTGTCGGGTTATTCCGATGAATTGCCCGCCGGTCCCTACGAAGTGCTGGTCGAGGAGGAACTGCTGTACGGGGTCAGTTTTTCGACCTTCCGCAGGACAGCGACCTTTCTGACGGTGCGGGGCAGGGGGCGCATGGCGGGTCGCACCGAACTGCGCCCGATTTCCGAGACCGATCTCGAGCCGGCGCGCGGTCCTGCCCGGGTCTGCGGCATCTGACACCCAACCCTGCAGGAGACAACCATGGCACAGACGCAAACGGGGTCGCTGAACCCATCCGCAGCAGATACAGCGCCCGCACCGGACGCGCCTGCGATTTCCATGCCGGTGTTTCTGCAAGAGCGGCCGCCGCAATCGGAAAGGGTGCAGATCAAAGAGGGCAACGGCATCTGGGAGGTCCGGATAGATGGCACATTCCGCGGCGATTACGTGCAGAAATCCCACGCGCTTGAAGCGGCCGCGCTGCTTAAACGATCGCTGTGATGGTCCGGCAGATCCTCGGGTAATTTGCCGGATTTCCCTGTCGGCGGGCAATCTTGTCGAAGATGCATCGGCCTGACCAGCGGCGCCAGTACCGGTCCCCCGCCGTGCGCCGGCCGGACCACATCCGAACCTGAAACTCATTATACAGTATAACAAATTCAGGGCGTCCTTTGGCACCTGTCTGGGCACGTCAGCGGTCTTCGACACGCCCGCCGCTGCCAACGACATTATTCGCACGACTGTTATATAAGCGTCATGCTTTCGGGCTAGCGCTATTGCTGTCATTCCGACCGCAGCAACGGGGATTCCCATGTATACTCTTCAGCTTTTGCACGCAAACGATCTTGAAGGTGGCGTCGAGGCGCTGACCAACGCGCCCAACTTCGCCGCAATTGTCGACGCTCTGGACGACACCTATGCCAACACCCTCACCATCTCGGCTGGTGACAACTACATTCCCGGTCCGTTCTTCTCGACTGCTGCTGATTTCTCCATGGGTGGCACGCTGACTGCCGCCTACACGCGCTATTTCACCGAAGTGCTGGGCGAAGACCTGACCGACGTGACGCTGAACATCGGACGCGGTGCAGGCCGGGTCGACATGGCGATCATGAACATCATCGGTTTTGACGCCTCTGCCGTAGGCAACCATGAATTCGACCCGGGAACATCCGCATTTGCAGACATCATCGGTGCCAACGGCGGCTCGGGCGTGATTGCCAACGTCGGTGCGACCTTCCCCTATCTGTCGGCGAACCTGGACTTTTCCGGTGACAATGCCCTGGGCGGCCTGTTCACCGATCAGGTGTTGCCGAATTCGGATTACAACGAATCCCTGGCCGATCTGGCCGCCGGAAACACCGGCCCCGCCATCGCACCGGCCACCACCATCGAGGTGAATGGCGAGCTGATCGGCGTCGTCGGGGCAACGACCCAGATCATCGCGCGGATTTCATCGACCGGTGGCGTGGACGAGCTGACCGGAGGCAACAACAACATGGCCGCGCTGGCCGCGGTGATCCAGCCGCAGATCGACGCTCTGGTCGATGGTGGCGCCAACAAGATCATCCTGACCTCGCATCTTCAGCAACTGGCGCTGGAGCAGGAA
Source organism: Lacimonas salitolerans (assembly GCF_042677865.1). Lineage (NCBI taxonomy): Bacteria > Pseudomonadati > Pseudomonadota > Alphaproteobacteria > Rhodobacterales > Paracoccaceae > Lacimonas > Lacimonas salitolerans. The sequence goes on from NZ_JBHUDD010000148.1 coordinate 5,367, forward strand.
CTTGCCGGTCTGCTGGACGGTGTGGACATCATCATCGCGGGCGGGTCCAACACCCTGCTGGCCGACGACACCGACGTGCTGCGCGAAGGCGACGAGGCTGCGGGCGGCTATCCGTTCCTGACCACCGACGCGAGCGGCAACCCGGTTGCCATCGTGTCGACCGACGGCGAGTACTCGTATGTCGGTCGTCTTGTGGCGACCTTTGACGAAGATGGCGTGCTGATGGCCGACAGCATCGACGATGTCGTGTCGGGCATCTATGCCACGGACGAGGCCGGCGTTCTGGCCGTCACCGGTGCCGCGACGGTTGACGACGCCATCACGGCTTCGACCCAGGCCGACATCGTGCGCGATCTGACAACCGCCGTGCAGACCATCGTGGATGCGCTGGATCAGAACATCTTTGGCGCACATGACGTGTTCCTCGACGGGCGGCGCGAATCCGTGCGCACCGAGGAAACCAACCTTGGCAACCTGACCGCCGACGCCAATCTGGCCGCAGCGCAGGCAGCCGACAGCACGGTCGTGGTGTCGTTCAAGAACGGTGGCGGTATCCGCGCCGAGGTCGGATCGGCCGGCGACGCTGGCACGAACGCCGGCGACGGGCTGTTCTCGGAACTGGATCTGGTCAACTCGCTGCGTTTCAACAACCGCCTGGCGCTGGTGGACCTGACCCCCGAAGGCTTCCAGATGCTGCTGGAATACGCCGTGGCCGCAACCGACAGCGAGGCAGGCGCCACACCGGGGCGTTTCCCGCAGATCGGCGGTTTCCGCTTCAGCTTTGACGAAACCAAGCCCGGCTTGGTCCTGGCCACCGACGGCTCGGGCGACTACATCATCGACGACGAGACCGGGATGCCGCAGGTCGACGTGGCCGGCAGCCGGGTTCAGACCGTGGCGATCATCGACCCGACCAGAGGCGAAGAAGTCGTGATCGTCGAAAACGGTCAGGTGACGGAGGCCGCGCCCGAGTCGATCCGCATGGTGTCGCTGAACTTCCTGGTCGACGGTAATGGCGATGGTTACCCGTTCCAGCAACTGGGCACCAACTTCCAGTACCTGACAGACGATGGGGCCGTCACGACCGACGGCGATGCCTCCAACCTGCTGGGCGAGCAAAAGGCGCTCAGCGACTACATGGCGGCGAACCACCCCGACGAGGACAGCGCCTTTGCACAGGCTGAAACCGACGTGTTCAACGATCTTCGCATCGTGCAGCTTGACCGCAACGGCGGAATCGACCGCATCCTTCTGGACGAGGTCGATCCGGCGCTGAACATCTCGATTGCTCAGACGCTGACCAACAACCCGGAGGACGGTTCGTCCGAGGTTATCGCGGTCGACAACGGCATCGCCTATGTGACCAACGGGGCAAACGACCAGATCGACATCTTTGACATGGCCACCGGCGCTCTGCTCCGCGAGGTTCCGCTGGCCGGTCTGGACGCCGATTACGACGGTGTGCAGTCGGTTGCGGTTTCGGGCGGCATCTTTGCCGTTGCCATCGCGCGCGAAGTCGATGGCGAGCCCGCACCGGGTCTGGTGGCGCTGTTCGAAACGGATGGCACCCTGCTGGGCACCGTCGAGGTGGGATATCTGCCCGACATGCTGACTTTTGCCCCCGATGGCCGCATCCTGGTGGCGAACGAGGGTGAGCCGGGCGACAGCACCGATCCCAACGGCGGTGTGTCGATCATCGACATCTCGGGCGGTGTTGAAAACGCAGTGGTCACCAACCTGGACTTCACGGCCTTCAACGGCCAGGAAGAGGCGCTGTTCGCCGCCGGTGTCCTGCTGGAGCCGGGTGTTGACGCGGCCGCCGATCTGGAGCCGGAATACATCACCGTGCTGCCGGACGGAAACACCGCATGGGTTGCCCTGCAAGAGGCCAACGCTTATGCGGTGATCGACCTGACCACCGACACGGTCACCGATATCCGCAGCTTCGGCACCGTCGATCGGTCGCAGCCCGGGTTCGAGATAGACGCCTCGAACCGCGACAACGCGATCAATCTGCAGAACTATGACAACCTGTTCGGGATGCGCCAGCCCGATGCCATCGCCTCGTTCGAGGTCGACGGCAACTCCTATGTGATCACGGCGAACGAGGGTGATGCGCGCGACGATACCGAGGCGCGGGTCAAGGATCTGGTGCTTGATCCCACGGCCTTTCCGGATGCCGATATCCTGCAACGGGATGAAAACCTTGGCCGCCTGAACGTCCGCACGGACATTGGCGACACCGATGGCGATGGCGACTATGATCAGCTTTTCCACTACGGCGCACGCAGCTTCACCATCTATGACACCGATGGCAACGTGGTGTTCGACAGCGGTTCGATGATCTCGATGCTGCTGGCCGAAATCCGCCCCGAGTTCTTCAACGGTCAGAACGGAGAATTCGACAACCGCTCGGACGACAAAGGTGCGGAACCCGAAGGCGTCGCCGTGGGTGAGGTCAACGGTCGGCTCTATGCCTTCCTCGGACTGGAGCGTGACAACGGCGTGATGGTGTTCGACATCACCGATCCCGCCAATCCGACCTTCGATCAGTACATCGATGGCCAGGCCAACGGCAACGTCAGCCCCGAGATCGTCACCTTCATCAAGGCCGAAGACAGCGCCACGGGTGGCGAGCAGATCGCAGTGTCCTACGAAGTGTCGGGCACCAGCGTGGTCTACGACCTTGTGGATGGCACCGCGCAGGTCATCGAACGGGCCTTCACCTCGGACGTGCTGACGGGGTCGACCGGCGATGACAGCATCTCTGCGGGCGCAGGCGACGACACCGTCTATGCCAGCGGCGGTGATGACGTGATCGACGCGGGCTTTGGTGACGACGTGGTCTTTGGCGGGGCAGGCAACGACACGGTGCGCGGCAAGGCCGGTGACGACAGCATCATGGGCGGCACAGGCGATGACAACCTGAACGGCAACGCTGGCGACGACACGGTTGATGGCGGTTCCGGCAATGACGATGTCATGGGCGGTATCGGCAATGACCTGCTGTTCGGCGGCACAGGCAACGACACGCTGCGTGGTGGGTCGGGCAACGACACCATGGAGGGTGGCGAAGGCGACGACGTGCTGAACGGCAATGCCGGCGACGACATGCTGATGGGCGGGGCTGGCAACGACACGCTGCGCGCCGGTATCGGCGATGACACCCTGAACGGCGGCACGGGCGACGATCTGCTGATCGGCGGCTTTGGCGCGGATGTGTTCGTCTTTGACTTCACCGCCGGTGTGGGTGCTGACACGGTGCAAGGCTATCAGCAGGACATCGACCTGATCGAGCTGCGCGGGGCGACCTTTGACGACCTGACGATCAGCAATGTGACCGGCGGGGTCGAGATCGCCTTTGGCGGCGACACGATCTTTGTGCTCAACCAGCGGGTCGATGACTTTACCGCCGACGATTTCATCTGATCATCGCGGCGCACGAACAGGAAAGGCCGGGGCAGATGCCCCGGCCTTTTCGTTTCTTCGGGGCAGCGCGATCAGCGTGCAGGCGAAACGAAATGCGCCATGTTGCGGCCCATCGCGCCCTTGGCCTTTTTCAGCTCTTCGCGCGCGATGACCTTCAGGTGCACCTCGTCCGGGCCATCCAGAAACCGCATCGCGCGGCCCCATGTCCACAGGTAGCTGAGCGGCGTGTCGGGGGTGATACCTGCAGCACCGAACACCTGCATGGCGCGGTCAACCACCGTGGTCTGCAACCGAGCGGCCATCACCTTGATCGCCGACACATCCACCCGTGCTGCGCGCGCGCCGTTCTGGTCCATCTTCCACGCGGTTTGCAACATCAGCAGGCGGGCGGCGTCGATCTCGATCCGGCTTTGCGCGATCCAGTCCTGGATATTGGCGTTGTCGGCCAGGGGCTTGCCGAAGGTCTGGCGCTCCAGTCCGCGTTCGCACATCAGTTCCAGCGCCAGTTCGCATTGCCCGATGGTGCGCATGCAGTGATGGATGCGCCCCGGCCCCAGACGCGCCTGCGCCAGCATGAAGCCGTCCCCCTCGTTGCCCAGCATGGCATCGACGGGCACGCGCACGTCGCGCATCACGATCTCGCAATGGCCTTCGGGGGCGTGGTGGTGCATGATCGGCACGTCGCGCACCACCTCGAAGCCCGGCGTGTCCATCGGCACAAGGATGAACGAATGCTTGCGGTGCCGGTCGGCATCGGGAGACGGATCGGACACGCCGAACACGATGCACAGGTTGGCATTGGGGTGCTTGGCCCCGGTCGAGAACCACTTGCGCCCGTTGATCACGTATTCATCGCCCTCGCGCCGGATCGTGGTGGCCAGGTTGGTCAGGTCGGATGACGCCGCATCCGGTTCGGTCAGCCCCACGACCGAGCGCAACTCGCCGCGCAGCAGCGGATCAAGATAGCGTTCCTTCTGCTCGGGCGTGCCGAACTGCATCAGGATTTCCATGTTGCCGGTGTCGGGCGCGTTGCAGTTGAACACCTCGGGGCTCCAGGGCACGCGGCCCATCGCCTCGGCCAGCGGGGCATATTCCAGATTGGTCAGGCGCGTGCCGGGGTGGTTATCTTCCAACTCGGGTGAGAACATGTTCCACAGCCCGGCCTGAAACGCCTTGGCCTTCAGCGGCTCGATCACCTCGGTCGGGTAGGCGCCGGTATGGGCGATCTCGTGAAACCGCCGGTTGGCGGGCAGCACGAGCGTGTCCATGAAATCCTGCACTTCGGTCAGCAGGGCCTTGGTCTTGTCGGAATAGGCGAAATCCATTGCGGGCTCCTTCAGGGGATATCGGATTTGTCGGAAGACAGCAGCTTGTCGGCCAGCCGGGCGAAACCGTGGGCAAGCGCGCCAATCGCACGTGCATCGGCATTGGCGGCGTGCCCCGCGTCGGCGCGGGCGGTGATGCCTTCGCAGATCACCGCCATGCGAAACAGCGCGAAGGCGCGGTGAAACACACCCAGCGGGGCAGGGCAGCCGCCTGCTGCGTGATAGGCGTCCATGAATTCGGCCCGGTCGGGCAGGCCAAGCGCCGCCAGGTCAAGCCCGGCCAGCCCGCCCATCTGTTCAGGGCGCAGGTCGTAGAACATCGACCAATGCGCCAGATCGGCCAGCGGGTCGCCCAGCGTCGACAGTTCCCAATCCAGCACACCGGCGATGCGCGCCGGATCGCGGGCGAACATCACGTTGCCGATGCGATAGTCGCCATGCACGATGGCGGCGGGATTTTCGGGCGGAATGTTGGCCGCGAACCAGTCACCAAGCGCATCCAGCGTCGCATCCTGTCGCCCTTCAAGCGCCTGCCACTGGCCGCGCCAGCGCCGGACCTGCCGTTCGTAATAGGCCGAGGGGCGGCCGAAATCCTGCAATCCCAGCGCCTGAACATCCTGAGTGTGCAGGTGGGCCAGAATGCGCGCGGCATCCAGGTGGACGGCGCGGCGATCGGCGGGATCAAGGCCGGGCAGGTCGGTGGTGTCCGAAACCTCACCTGCGATCCGCTCCATCACGTAGAACGGCGTGCCGATCACGTCAGTGTCGGCTTCGTACAGGACCAGCCGGGGCACCGGCACGGGGCTGTCTTGCAGGGCGGCGATCACGCGGTATTCGCGGTCGATGGCGTGGGCGCTGTCGACTGTTGCGCCAAGGGGTTTCTTGCGCAGCACCAGCTTGCGCCCGTTGCAGGTGACAAACCATGTCGGGTTGGATTGCCCCCCGCTGACCGGGGCCAGGTGCACCGGGCCGCCCAGAACAGGCTCCAGCCGGGCAGGGTCGAAATCAGGCTGCGCGGCCATCGGAGATCCGTTTTGTCTTGGTCATCGGTCTGTCGCCTTAGTGTCCGACAATCAGGCATAGAAGGCGGCGCGCGGACGGTCAATCACTTTCAGGTCATGATTGGGCGGCAGTATCGGCTTCGGCCGGATGTTCGCAGCCTAAAAGGATGATCAGGCCATTGATAAATATTGATTATATTCGTTCTGTGCTTGTGCAGCCCTGTGTGATGATCGACGGTTGGCGCCAAATACCTCGCGAAATCCGCATATGTTCCGCAGTTGACAGGGCAACGGAATCGCGCTCAACCTGCGCCAATGTCGGACCATAACAGGGTTGCACACGTTGACTTGTCGCCTTTTCCTCAAACCCCTGCGTCCAGCGCCATTCGCGCGTTGGGCAGGCGTGTTGCAGGGCAGGGGGCGCGCATGGTCCTGACTTCCAAGCCGATCCACGTCAGCTATGCCTACCAGCAGATCGCCGAAGAGATCGAGGCGCAGATCCTGCGTGGTGATCTGAAACCGGGCGATCAGTTGCCGGGCGAGGCCGAGCTTGGCACGCTGTTCGGTGTCACACGCTCGACCGTGCGCGAAGGCTTGCGGCAGTTGGAAAGCGACGGGCTGGTGCACCGCCCCTCGCCCCGTCGGATGGAGGTGACGGTGCCGCAGGCCGATCAGCTGACCACCCGCGCAGGCCGGGCCATGGCGCTGATGAAGGTGACCTTTCGCGAGTTGTGGGAGGTGACGATGGTCACCGAACCGCTGGCCGCCCGCATTGCCGCGCAGCGCGCATCGGCGGACGAGATCGAGGCGTTGCAGCAGGTGCATGCCGATCTTCTGGCCGCCGAGGGGCAGATGGCGCGCACGATCGAACTGGACGAGCAGTTTCACACCCGGATCGCCGAAATGGGCCGCAACCGTGTGCTGGGTCTGGCGCGCGAGCCGATTGCCTTGCTGCTGTTCCGTGGATTTGCCCAGATCGCGCCCTTTGCGCCAAGGTTCTACAAGCGCCAGATCGAGGCCCATTCGAACATCATCGCTGCCCTGCGCGACCGCGACGCCGAGCGCGCCGAGAAATGGGCGCGCAAGCACATCGAGGATTTCTGGCGTGGCGCGCAGATCGCCGGGCTGGAGGACGAGATCGCACTGAACGCGCGCGCCCTGTCCAAGGCACCGGAGCAGCAGGCATGACCTACCAGACGATCACGACCGAGGTTGCAAACAGCGTCATGACCCTGATGCTGAACCGGCCCGACCGGCTGAACGCCTTTACCCAGACGATGCTGGACGACATGCTGGCCGCGCTGGATGCCGCCGATGCCGATGATGACGTGCGCGCGATCATCGTGACCGGGGCGGGGCGCGGGTTTTGCGCCGGTGTTGATCTGGATGACGATAACGCCTTTACGGCTGCAAAGGTCGATCCGGCGGCCACCGATCCGGGTGTCTGGGACGATCCGGCCAACCGCGATATGGGCGGCATCCTGGCGCTGCGCCTGTTCAACTGTCTGAAACCGGTGATCGCAGCCGTCAATGGCCCGGCGGTGGGCATCGGGGCCACGATGCAACTGCCGATGGATATCCGCATCGCGTCGGATACGGCGCGGTTCGGCTTTGTCTTTGCCCGGCGCGGGATCGTGCCCGAGGCGGCGTCAAGCTGGTTCCTGCCGCGCCTTGTGGGCATGAGCCAGGCGCTGGAATGGTGCTACTCCGGCCGGGTGTTCGGCGCAGACGAGGCGCGCGCAGGCGGGTTGGTGCGGTCGGTGCATGCGCCGGGCGAATTGCTGGAGGTGGCCCATGCCATCGCGCGCGAGATTGCCGACAACACCGCGCCCGTGTCCATCGCGCTGACGCGGCAGATGATGTGGCGGATGGCCGGGGCCGACCACCCGATGCAGGCGCACCGGATCGACAGCCGCGCCATTGCCGCGCGCAGTTCCATGGCCGATGCCGACGAAGGCGTGGCCAGCTTCAAGGAAAAACGCCCGCCCGCCTTTCCCGACAAGGTGTCGCGCGACATGCCCGGGTTCTTCCCGTGGTGGACCGAGCCGGGTTGGACCGGAGGAGACAAGCAATGACCGATCTCATCCTGATCGAGCGCGAAGGTGCCGTGACCACGCTGCGGCTGAACGACCCCGCGACGATGAACGCGATGACACCGCGGATGGCGCATGACCTGCACGACGCGCTGCGATCCGAGGTCAAGACCGCCCGCGCGATCGTTCTGGCGGGCAACGAAAGGGCATTTTCCGCCGGTGCCAACCTGAAAGACGCGATGCCCGCCGACGTGGCGGGCTTCGATGTGGGCCGGACGCTGGAGGATGACTACAACCCCTTGATGCACACGATCCGCGATCTGCCGGTGCCGATCATCTCGGCGGTGCGCGGGGCGGCTGCGGGTGTTGGCGCGTCGCTGGCGCTGGCCTGTGACATCATCGTGGCAGGCAAGAGCGCCTATTTTCTCGAAGCCTTCGCGCGGATCGGCCTTGTCCCGGATGGCGGGGCGACATGGCTGCTGACCCGCGCGGTGGGCCGGGTTCGGGCGATGGAGATGATGCTGCTGGCCGAAAAGATCCCCGCGCCGCAGGCCCATGACTGGGGGCTGATCACCCGCCTGACCGAAGATGACGCTGCGGAACAAACGGCGCAAACCATCGCCCAGAAGCTGGCCCAGGGGCCGAGCCACAGTTATGCATTGATCCGCAAGGCCGCGTGGAGTGCCGCAGACAGCGATTTCGCCACCGCGCTGGAGACCGAGCGACAGTTGCAGAAACGGGCGGGGGAGACGCCGGATTTTGCCGAAGGACTGGCCGCGTTTCATGAAAAACGCGCTGCAAGGTTTCACCAATGACCCTCTGTGAGAACTGACACAGGGGGGGCGTGCCGGGGGACATGCCCTTGCACGCAAGACGACGACCCGGCCCTTTGCGGCGGGGAAGACAGAAACAACATGGTCATACGGGAGGAACAATACCATGACACGAACATTCAAGGCCCTGCTTGCAGGCGCATCCATGCTGGCCGTGGGCACCGCTGCGCACGCCAACAACCTGAGCTTTGCCGGCGGCTGGCCGCCCAACTCGTCGCCCACCGCGAAGATCGAGGATTACGCCAAGGCGGTCGAGGAATACAGCAACGGCGAAGTCAGCGTGCGGGTGTTCCCGCTGTCGCTGCTCAGCTTTTCCGAGATCAACGCAGGCCTGCGCGACGGCATCGCCGATGTCGCGGGCAACCTGCTGGCGTACTTTCCGTCGGAATTTCCCAACCTGAACATGCTGGCCGAATTCTCGGAACTGGTCGAACTGGAAGAGTTTTCCGGCGAGCTGAGCAGCCTGGCCTTTACCGGCGCGATCATGGAATACGTGATGACGAGCTGCCCGGCCTGCATGGAAGAGATGTCGGCGCAGAACCAGGTCTATCTGGGCGCGGCCTCGACCACGTCTTACGTGCTGCAATGCGCGGTGCCGCTGACCTCGGTTGCGGATCTTGAGGGCAAGCGCATCCGGGCGGCCGGTGCCTATTGGGCGCGTTGGGCAGAAGGCGTCGGCGCAACGCCGGTGTCGATGTCGATCAACGAAACGCTGGAAGGTCTGAACCAGGGCGTCGTGGACTGCACCATGTCGAACACGGCCGATTTCGTGAACTTCGGTTTCATCGACGTTGTCGACTATGTCTATGTCGGTGCGCCGGGCGCACAGTTCAACGTGCCCTTCACGATGAACAAGGACAGCTGGAACGGCCTGTCGGATGACAACAAGGGCGCCATGCTGCGCGCCCATGCCAAGCTGGCCGCCGACATTGCCTGGGTCTATGTCGAAGAAGGCCGTGCAGGTCGCGAACGTGCGCCCGATATGGGCATCGAGTACGGACCGGCACCGGACGACATCGTGGCGCTGAACCGCGAGTTCATCGCCGAGGACAAGGACGCCATTGCCAGCATCTACAACGAGCGGTTCGGCATCACCAACGGCGCCGAGGCGGCCGACGCCCTGACAGAGCTGCTGGGCAAGTGGACCGAGCTGACCAAGGACGTATCGGGCGGCGAGGAACTGGCCGAGATCTACGAGGCAGAGATCTTCTCGAAGGTCGATGTCTCGAGCTACGGCAAGTGATCCTGTCAGACGCATGACACCAAAGCCGGGCACCGCGCGACACGCCGGTGCCCGGCCCTTGTCACCCCCCGCATGACTGACGGAGGCTATCCATGTTCATGATCGGCAGGTTGCTGTCCTTTCTGGCCAAATCATCGTCCCTGATCGGGGCGATTTGCGTCATCCTGATGATGCTGCACGTCACCGCCGACGTGGTGGGCCGCTATGTGTTCAACGTGCCCTTGCCCGGCACCATCGTGATGGTGGCCAACTACTACATGATCATCGTGGTCTTCATCGCGCTTGGCGTGGCCGAGGAAAAGAACTCTCATATCTCGGTCGAATTCGTGACCGACCTGATGCCGCCCCGCGTGCAGACGGGGTTTTCGGTGTTTTCCGGCATTCTGACCGTCGGCGTGATCTCGGTTGTGATGATCGGCGGCTGGACCGAAGCGGTGAAAAAGACCAACATCGGGGCCACGATGGAGCAGGGCTCGCAGCGGATCGAGATATGGCAGGCCTACTGGCTGGTGCCGCTTGGCGCGGCGCTGATGGCGCTGATTGCGGGCTACCGGGTGATCACCACCGTCACCGGCTGGCGCAACGGCCTGAACGAAACAGATGTAAATGCGAAGTTCATAAATGACTGATGTAGGCATCGGCCTGACCGGCCTGGCGACCCTTATTGCCCTGATCGCGGTGCGCGTGCCTATCGGCATCGCCCTGATCGGGGTATCCTTTACCGGGCTTTACGTTCTGATGGGGCCGCGTATCGCGTGGGGCGCGATGAGCATCGTGCCCTACAGCTTTACCTCGAGCTGGATCCTCAGCTCGATCCCGATGTTCCTGTTCATGGGGTTCATCAGCTATCACACGCAGCTGACGCGCGGCATGTTCAACGCGGCGAGGATCTGGTTGTCCAGCCTGCCGGGCGGGTTGGCCATCGCGTCGATCTTTGGCTCGGCGGGGTTTGCCGCAGTGTCGGGATCGTCCATCGCCTGTTCGGCAGCGATGGGGCGGATCGCCATCCCCGAGATGATGAAATACAAGTACCATCCCGAACTGGCCACCGGCACCGTGGCGGTGGCAGGCACGATCGGCGCGCTGATCCCGCCCTCGATCATCCTGATTCTGTACGGCGTGATTGCCCAGATTTCGATCACGCAGCTGTTTCTGGGCGGTGTCGTGGCAGGTCTGATGACGGCGGTGGGCTATATCCTGGTCGTGCTGCTGCGGGTCTGGCTGAATCCTGCCCTCGCCCCGGAACGCGACACCAGCGTCAGCCTGCGTGAAAAGATTCTGGCCCTGCGCGAGACATGGCCGATCCTGCTGATCATGCTGGGCATCTTCGGCGGGTTGTTCGGCGGCGTGTTCACCCCGACCGAGGCAGGTGCTGTGGGCGCATCCATGGCCTGTCTGGTGGCCATCCTGACCCGTCAGATGACCTTGGGCCGCTTTCTGACGGCGGCGCGCGAGACGCTTATGACCACTGCGGCGCTGCTGATCATCGCTATCGGCGCCAGCCTTCTGACGCGGTTCCTGGCCCTGTCGGGCGCGGGCGATTATCTGTCGTCGGGCATCCTTGATATCGCGTCCAGTCCCGTGCTGCTGATGCTGGGCATCGTCTGCGTGTACCTGTTGATGGGGATGTTCCTGGAACCCATCGGGGCGATGCTGCTGACGCTGCCGATCATCCTGCCGGTGGTCGATGCCGCAGGCTGGAGCCTGCTGTGGTTCGGCATCGTGCTGACCAAGCTGCTGGAGATCGGGATGATCACGCCGCCCATCGGGATGAACGTGTTCGTGATCAAAAGCGTGGTGGGCGATCTGGTGAAAACCTCGGCCATCTTTCGCGGCGTCGCCTGGTTCATCGTGATGGACCTGGTTCTGGTCGCGATCCTTTGTACCTTTCCAGAACTGGTGCTGTGGCTTCCGGCACTGGTGAAATAACCCGGATCGCCCGGCCCCTCGGGCCGGGCGCAAAAAAACGAATGAGGGTAATGATGCAAACCGACCAAATGATCCGCCGCGCGCGTGGTCAGCAACTGGGCGACATGCTGCGCCGGTCCGCTGCGCGCACCCCGACCAAGACCGCGCTGGTGTTCCGCGACCACAGCGACACATTCGCCGATCTGGATGCGGCCGTGAACAGGGCCGCCCACGCGCTTGAGGCGCGCGGGATTGCCAAGGGCGACCGGGTGGCGCTGTTCACCCACAACAACCGCGCCTTCGTTGTGCTGCGCTATGCGCTGGCGCGGCTGGGGGCGGTGACCACGCCGGTCAACTTCATGCTGACCGCGCCCGACGTGGCCTATATCCTCACGCATTCGGGCGCGCGGATGCTGATCGCCGAGGATGCGCTGTGTGCCACGGCGGACGCCGCGCTGGCCGAAATGGGGCAGGACATGCCGAAATTCGCCATCCCCCACGCCGGTGTGGATGCGCCCCAGGGCTGGCAGCCGGTGGCCGACCTGCTGGAGCATGATGATGCCTCCGAGGTATGGCGCGACGTTGACGCCGATGATCCGATCCAGATGATGTATACCAGCGGCACCGAGTCCCGGCCCAAGGGCGCGCTGCAGACCTCGGCCGCGCTCTATGCGCAGTATTCCAGCTGCATCATCGACGGCGAGATGACCGAGGATGCGATTTCGCTGCATTGCCTGCCGCTGTTTCACTGCGCGCAGCTTGACTGTTTCCTCAGCCCTGATCTGTACCTTGGCGTCACGTCGATTGTGCATGACAAGGCCGACCCCGCCGAGATGCTGGCCGCGATCGAGGCGCATGGCGTGACCAAGCTGTTCTGCCCGCCGACGATCTGGATCGCCCTGCTGCGCCATCCCGATTTCGACAAGCGTGACCTGAGCAGCCTGAACGCGGGCTACTACGGCGCGTCGATCATGCCCACGGCGGTGATCGAGGAACTGTCGCAGTGCCTGCCGAACATGCGGCTGTTCAACTTCTACGGACAGACCGAAATGGCCCCTCTGGCCACGATCCTGAAGCCACACGATCAGCTGCGCAAGCTGGGCTCGGCCGGTCGGCCCGCGCTGAACGTCGAAACCCGCGTGGTGGATGACAATGACACCCCCGTGCCGGTGGGCGAGGTGGGCGAGATCGTGCACCGCAGTCCGCATCTGATCACCGAGTATTATAACGACCCCGACAAGACGTCGGATGCGTTCCGGGGCGGCTGGTTCCACAGCGGCGATCTGGGCCGGTTCGACGAGGACGGGTATCTTTATGTCGTGGACCGCAAGAAGGACATGATCAAGACGGGCGGCGAAAACGTCGCCAGCCGCGAGGTTGAAGAAGCGATCTTTCGTCATCCCGAGGTGGCCGAGGTGGCCGTGTTCGGTGTGCCTCATCCCAAGTGGATCGAGGCTGTGACTGCCGTGGTGGTGCCCAAGACCGGCGCGACGCTGACCAGTGATGCCGTGATGGCCTATTGCCGCGACGCGCTGGCGCATTTCAAGGCACCCAAGCATATCGAGATCGCCGAAAGCCTGCCCAAGAATGCCAGCGGCAAGATCCTGAAACGCGATCTGCGGCAGGAATATGCAAAGGTGTTCGACGAAGGCTGACAGCCTTACGGTGACGGAATGATCGCAAAGGGACGGTTTCGACCGTCCCTTTTTTCATGTCTGCATACGACCCGGCAGGCCCTCTGCCATGCTTGTGTTCGGTCGGATACAGGCGGCGGCGTGGTCATCGCGCTGTCATCGGCATTCGGGTATCATGAATCCGCATCATCCTTGACCTCAATCAAGTCAAAGCGACCAGACAGGTCTATTCTGACCAAGGCCAGACATGGGGGTGCTGTCGGTGTCGTGGCCAAAGAAATGCATCACGGGAGAATTGTCTTGATCAGACGCGCGGGAAAGACATCGGTCGCGATCGCGGCACGGGCTGGTTATGACGTCATTTGACCGGATGCTGACCGATGCCCACGCCCGTCCTGCTGCCGACTGCCTGGCCGAGCTGGACGCCACCCCCGAGGGTCTGAGCGGTGATGAGGCATCGCGCCGGTTCGCTGAACATGGCCCGAACCACCTGCCCGAGGTGCGAGGGCGCGGGCCGGTCCTGCGGTTTCTGGCGCAGTTCCATAACGTCCTGATCTATGTCCTGATCGGCGCCGCGATTGTTTCAGGTGCCATGCAGCACTGGGTCGACACCGGGGTGATTCTGGCCGTGGTTCTGGCCAATGCGGTGATCGGCTTCGTGCAGGAAGGCAAGGCCGAGGCGGCGATGGCGGCGATCCGGGGCATGCTTGCGCCGCGCGCCGCCGTGCTGCGCGATGGCGTGCGGGTGACGGTCGACGGGGCCAGCCTTGTGCCGGGCGACATCGTGCTGCTCGAGGCGGGCGACAAGGTGCCCGCCGACCTGCGCGTTCTGGAAGCGCGGGGCGCTGCCGCGCAAGAGGCGATCCTGACCGGCGAATCCGTTCCCGTCGAAAAGACCGCACAGGCGGTCGCGGCGGATGCACCGCTGGGCGACCGGCAGTCGATGCTGTGGTCCGGCACGCTGGTCACTCAAGGTACCGCGCGGGGGCTGGTGGTGGCCACCGGGGCCAGCACCGAGGTCGGCCGGATCGGCGGGCTGCTGGCGGGGGTCGAGCAACTGACCACGCCGCTTGTTGCGCAGATCGACCATTTCGCGCGGTGGCTGTCGTTCCTGATCCTGCTCGTGTCTGGGCTGCTGCTGGTCTATGGCATCTTTATCGGCCATCAGGACTTTTCCGAGATGTTCATGGCCGTGGTCGGCGTCGCCGTCGCGGCCATCCCCGAAGGTCTGCCCGCCGTCATGACGATCACGCTGGCGATCGGTGTGCAGGCGATGGCGCGGCGCAATGCGATCGTGCGCCGCCTGCCCGCGATCGAGGCCATCGGCTCGGTCTCGGTCATCTGTACCGACAAGACCGGCACGCTGACCCGCAACGAGATGGTGGTGACAGAGGTGGAAACGCCCGACGGAGCCTTTACCGTCGAAGGCGACGGCTATGCGCCGCAAGGCGGGATCAGCCCTGCGGGCGACCTTTCTGATCTCGCACTGGCGGCGGCGCTGTGCAACGATGCGGCCCTTCGGCACCGCGACGGGGTCTGGAGCGTCGAGGGCGATCCGATGGAAGGCGCGCTGCTGGCCTTTGCGGGCAAGGCCGGCGGCGACCATGATGCGCGCAGGCTGGATGCGATCCCGTTCGACAGCCGCCACCGGTTCATGGCGGTGCTGACCGAAACAGCCGCCGGCCCGAAGACATTTGTGAAGGGCGCGCCGGAACGGGTGCTGGGGATGTGCGAGGACATCGACCTGCCGCAATGGCAGGACCGGGCCGAGGCGATGGCCCGGCGCGGCCTGCGCGTGCTGGCGCTGGCCGGTCGCGCGGGGTCCGGCCCGCAGATCGATCGCGCCGGGCTGGAAGGGGGGCTGACCTTTCTGGGTCTGGTGGGGCTGGTCGATCCGCCCCGCCCCGAGGCGATTGCCGCCGTGGCCGAATGTGCGGCTGCGGGTATCCGGGTCAAGATGATCACCGGCGATCATGCAGGAACCGCCAGTGCCATCGCGGCGCAGATCGGTCTGGCGAACACGCGGCGGGTGCTGACGGGCGCGGATTTGGACGGGCTGGATGACACGCAACTGGCGCTGGAGGTGGCCGATGTCGATGTCTTTGCCCGCACCAGCCCGGAACACAAGCTGCGGCTTGTGACAGCCTTGCAGGCGGGGGGCCTGTCGGTGGCGATGACGGGGGATGGGGTCAATGACGCCCCGGCGCTCAAACGGGCCGATGTGGGTATCGCCATGGGTCTGAAAGGGTCCGAGGCCGCAAAGGAAGCCGCCGATCTGGTACTGGCCGACGACAACTTTGCCAGCATCGCGGCGGCCGTGCGCGAAGGGCGCACGGTGTATGACAACCTCAAGAAGGTCATCAGCTGGACACTGCCCACCAATGCGGGCGAGGCGATGGTGGTGATTCTGGCCCTGCTTGCGGGCCTGGCCCTGCCGGTGACCGCGGTGCAGATCCTGTGGGTCAACCTGATCACGGCCATCACCCTGGGCATCGCATTGGCGTTCGAGCCGACAGAGGCAGGCACCATGACCCGGCCGCCGCGTCCGCGCAACGCCCCGATCCTCTCGGGCGAGCTGGTCTGGCGGGTGCTGCTGGTGGCGACGCTGTTCCTGGCGGCGGTCTTTGGCATCTTCACCTATGCCATCGACAAGGGCTATCCGCTGGCCGTGGCGCAGACCATGGCGCTGAACATGCTGGTGGTGCTCGAGATCTTTCACCTGTTCTTTATCCGCAACATTCACAGCACGTCACTGACATGGGCGGCGGTGCGCGGGACGCGGGTGGTGTGGATCGTGGTGGTCGCCGTCACGGCGGCACAGTTCGCGGTGACATACCTGCCGCCGTTGCAGGCTGTTCTGGGCACGCAGGACGTCGCGGTGATGGATGGGGTGTTGATCGTCGCCGTGGGTGTGGCCTTTCTCGCGATCATCGAAATCGAAAAACAGATCCGCCTGGGGTTGAAGCAATGACCTGCAACAAGGCGGCAAAGGCTCTTTTGCGGTAGAATGTCTGCGTTCCGTTGCGTCGATCCACGATCACAAGGAGCCAGACCCAGATGACCAAGAACCGTAAAAAGGTGAAAACCCCGACCGACCCGCCGCGCGATGCCGGCCTTCCGGCGGTCATCGCAGCGCCGCCTGTGGCCAATGTGCCCAAGCATCCGCACGAGCCTCTGGACCGCGCGGTCAGCGCCGCCATGGCGCGGCTGAGCGGTGGCGTCTCTACCCACGCGTTTCTTGAGGCATGGAGCGATTGGGCGCAGCATCTGGCCCGAGCACCCGGCAGGCAATTGGAACTGGCCGAACACGCGCAGCGCAACCTTGCAAAAGTGATGGCCATGGCCGCCAGCCCGGGCAGTCCTGCGCCTTTCGCGCCAAAGCCCTATGATCACCGCTTTGACCCTGCCGGGTGGCAAAAACCTCCCTTCCGGATGTGGCAGCAGGGGTTTCTGGCCATGCAGGACTGGTGGGATCATGCCACCCAACCCGTGCGCGGCTTGCGGCCCGACGATGCAGAGCGCACGCGGTTTCTGGCCCGCCAGACGCTGGATGTGCTGTCGCCCTCGAACTCTCCGATGCTCAACCCCGAGATCATCGCCGAGACGATGCGCAGCCGTGGCCGCAACCTGACCGACGGGGCCGCGCATTTCGCGCATGATGCCGCAAAGACGTTGACTGGCCAGCGCGATCCGGCGCCCGAGGGCTATCAACTGGGCAAGGATCTGGCCTGCACCCCCGGGCATGTGGTGTTTCGCAACGATCTGTTCGAACTGATCCAGTACACGCCGCAGACGCCGAAGGTGCATGCCCGGCCGATCCTGATCGTCCCTGCCTGGATCATGAAATATTACATCCTCGATCTGTCGCCCGAGAACTCGATGGTGCGCTATCTTGTCGGGCAGGGATTTACCGTCTTCATGATCTCGTGGTGCAATCCGACGGCAGAGCAGCGTGACCTGTCGCTGGAGGACTATCGCAAGCGTGGCGTGATGGCCGCGCTGGACGCGGTATGTGCCATCTTGCCAAACACCCCGGTCCATGCGGTGGGCTATTGCCTTGGCGGGACCATTCTGGCGATCGCGGCGGCCACGATGGCGCGGGACGGCGATGACCGGCTGGCCTCGGTCACGCTAATGGCAGCGCAGGTCGATTTCGCCGAGGCGGGCGAGTTGCTGTTGTTTCTGGACGAAAGCCAGATCGCCTTTCTGGAGGATCTGATGTGGGAACAGGGCTATCTTGACCGGCCCCAGATGGCCCGTGCCTTTGCCACGATCCGGGCCGAGGATCTGATCTGGACCCGCGCCGTCCAGCGGTATTTCCTGGGCCGGGAGGACGTGCCGACCGATATCGGCGTCTGGCTGTCCGATACGACCCGGATGCCCGCGACCATGCATTCGCAGTACCTGCGCGGGCTGTTCCTGGAAAACCGGCTGACGGCCGGCCGGTTTGCGGTCGAAGACCGGGTGATCGCGCTGAAGGATCTGTCGGTGCCGATGTTTGTCGTTGCCACGGAAAGCGACCACATCGCGCCGTGGCGATCCGTCTACAAGACGCGGCTGTTCACGAATTGCGACCTGACCTTCGTTCTGACCCGAGGCGGGCACAACAGCGGCATCCTGAGCGAGCCGGGCCATGCGCGCCGGCACTATCGCATCTCGCACAGACCCGGTGGCGCGCTTTACGTCGGCCCGGATGCGTGGCTGGCACAGACCAGCGCGACACCCGGATCCTGGTGGCCCGACTGGGCAGAGTGGCTGGCCGAACAGGGGGGGCGGTTTGGTGGATGCGCCTTCGGCGGACAAGGCGCTTGCGGCTGCCCCCGGCGACTATGTATTCCAGATGTAGCCGGTCGGGCGCTGGTGCGGTCGGTTGCCTGCGTCGGGCCTCCGGGATCGGCATGACGACGCCACGCCGGATCGACCAGCGGGTAACCATGGGATCAGATCAGCCCGCGAAAGGCGCGCCGAAGCTCGGCTGTTCCGTCCCGGTCGTACCAGCGACCATGCGCCAGAATCACGCGTTCGGGGTTCCAACCGATCATCGTCTGCACAACGTCGCGCAGATGTTCAGGGCGGCGGCGAAAGCTTGCGGCGATGTCGCGGGGCATTCCGCCATCCGGGTCGCAGACGCCGCCAAGCCTCAGGAGCGGTCGTGCCCACCACGGCATCCGTGTCGGTTCGAAGTTCTCGATCAGGTCGGTCAGCACCAACGTCCGGCTTGCGCGGTAAAAGAACACCACTTCATTGTGGAGGGCCGACAGGGCGGGTTTCTGATCGATCTCGCCCGACCATGCTGCGGGTGGCGTGTCGCCCAGTTCGTGATCGAGGTGCAGGCTTAGCCCGCGGCTGGCCGCCCGCGCGACGACTCCGGGGCTGCCCCAGGTCTGCGCCTGTGGAAACAAGGCCTGCCATGCGGGAACCCAGGCATAGTGGATCCAGTTCGGCGCGATCAGATGACGTACGGGTCCAAGAGCCGTTACAGCCTTGGCAAGACCGTTTTCATCGTCGATCGGCGAATGCACCCAAACGTCGCCATTTTTCAGGCGGATCACGGTCATCCGCGTCGGAAAGGGAAGGCCGTAAAACCGTATCCAGCCGCCATCGGCAATCCAGACATCGGATGCAACGGGCTTGAGCGTATGGAGCGGTTCATATCCGGTCAGGCGTGTCATCCGAGCACCATGCACGAAAAAGGCAGCTCCCGCAGAGAGTGCCTGACGGCCCGCCGGACGCCAAGACGGAAATCCCAGGGTCTGCCTTTCGGTCGCGCATGCTCTGGGATTGTTGGCTGGGGTGGTAGGAAACTATGCTAAGTTTATGATATAATATAGAAAATAGGGTATCTTGCTATATGGTGTCAAGCGGAGGCGGACGGAAATATGGTCTTGTGCATCAGAATGTGTCTCACCCCATGCTCCGGCCGCAAGCGCTGCGACGTTTCAGAATTGAGGCGTGTCGTTGCGCCAATGCATGTGCTGCCTCGTGGCGATTTGGTTCAGGACAGGTGAGGCACGGAGAGTCGTCAATCTGGAACATTGATCGTGCTACGGCTTCGGCGCCCGTCAGTGGAGCCTGTGGATATCCACTGATCTTCGCCTCTGCACGTTCAATGCCGAAAACCACTTCAGATGTTCCGATTTCTCCGCGTTTACGAACCATAGGTCGCGTGATTTCCTGCCGCCAGTCGTGAGCTTTGGGGAGAAAGAGACCGTCGAGAGTCGACAACAGTCCGCTCTCGAGTTCGAGGTTTGCGCAGCTCGAAATGCGGAGGGGCGCCTCCGAAAAAAGGATCATTGTAAGCGCCGTTCGCATCTTCCTTGGGTTGCGGCGGGCGCGCAGCCGGACCGGATACATTTGTCACCGGCCGCGCAACTGCTTACACCTTGTCGCGCAGCAGGCGGCAGGATTGGGGGGCAGGCATGGTGACCGGGCGGATCAGGATGCGGCATTTGCGGTGTTTTCGCATGGTGGCCGACCTTGGCTCTGTCACCTTGGCCGCCCGCGCGCTGGGGACGGTGCAGCCCAGCGTGTCACGCACGATCAAGGAACTTGAACAGGAACTTGGCCAGCCGCTGTTTCATCGCAGCGCCACCGGGCTTGGTCTGACGCAGGCGGGGCGGACCCTGCTGGCCTATGTCAGCAATGGGCTGGGGCAGATCGATCACGGGGTCGAGGCGCTGCGCGGGCAGATGCCGGACCGGCGGGTTGTGGCCTATGTGCTGCCCAACGTCGTGCGGATGATCATGCCGGGGGCGGTGCAACGCTTCAAGGTGCATTGCCCGGATGTGGACCTGACCCTGATGCCTGCAGTGGGGGGCGGTCTGGCACGCCTGCTGCGCGACGGCGAGGTCGATTTCGGCTTTGGTCGGCTGCTGGCCGTCGACGAGATGGCGGCGATGAACTTCGAACATCTGTTCTCGGAGCCGCTGGTGTTCTTCGTGCGCGCCGGGCATCCGCTGGCGACGCATCCTGCCCCGGATGTAGAGGATATTGACCGTTTCGCGGTGGTGTTGCCGAACCCCGGCACAATCATCCGAACCGAATTGGACAGGTTCCTGATCGCACGCGGGATGGAGCGATTTCGCAACGTGGTCGAGACGATCAGTTTCGAATTCATGCGCAGCTACATTGCCAGCAGCGACGCAGTGGCGCTGCAACCGCGTGGCGCGATGCGACGCGAATTGTCCGAGGGCCGGGTTGTGGAACTGGCCTTGGGCAGTAACGACCTGATGGGATCTGTCGGCATCACCACGCCGGCGGGCAAGGCGGTCAGCGTGTCGGCGGCCCTTCTGATCCAGATGATCCGCGAAGAGGTGGCGGCGCAGGGCTTGGCATAACAATTTCGCTATGATCCATAGTGAAAGATTATTTCCCGCGACTCGGGCTTCTTTGTAACCTTTGGAAAACGCATCAAGGGAGGAGATGCGCCGGTGTCGCCAATGCGGGATAGACGCAGGGGCAGTGGCGCGATGACCGCATGGCAGACCCCAAGAATATCCTGTTCATCATGTTCGACCAACTGCGCTGGGATTACCTGAGCTGTTATGGTCATCCCACGCTTGAGACCCCCAATATCGACCGGCTGGCAAAGAGGGGCGTGCGGTTTGACCGCGCCTATATCCAGTCGCCGATCTGCGGGTCGTCGCGGATGAGCACCTATACCGGGCGCTATGTCCATTCGCATGGGGCAAGCTGGAACGGCATCCCGCTCAAGGTGGGCGAGATGACGATAGGCGATCACCTGCGCGCGGCGGGGATGGAGTGCTATCTGGTCGGCAAGACCCACATGCGCGCCGACGAGGAAGGCATGGCACGGCTGGGGCTGGCCCCGGATTCCATCATCGGTGCGCGGGTCAGCGAATGCGGATTTGACGTGTTCGAGCGCGACGACGGGATGCTGCCCGAGGGCCCGGACGGATCGTATGACCCGGACGGCGCCAAGCATTACAACGAATACCTGCGCGCCAAGGGCTATGCCAGCGACAACCCCTGGCACGACTTTGCGAACTCCGGTCTGGATGCGGATGGCAACGTGCTGTCGGGCTGGTTTCTCAAGAACTCGACGCAAGCTGCGAACATCGCCGAGGAAGACAGCGAAACCCCGTATCTGACGGGGCGCGGCATGGCGTTCATGGAAAGCCACGACAGCCCGTGGTGTTGCCATCTGTCCTATATCAAGCCGCACTGGCCCTACATCGTGCCCGAGCCCTATGCCAGCATGTATGGGCCCAGGGACGTGCTGCCTGTGGTGCGGTCCGATGCCGAGCGGCAGCACGCGCATCCGATCTTCAAGGCGTTCATGGATACCAAGGTGGGCGAGACATTCTCGCGCCAGGATGTGCGCGACGCGGTGATCCCGGCCTACATGGGGCTGATCAAGCAGGCCGATGACCAGATGGGGCGGCTGTTTGCCTGGCTGGAAGAGACCGGGCGGATGGACGACACGATGATCGTGCTGACCTCGGATCACGGGGATTTCCTGGGCGATCACTGGATGGGGGAAAAGACCTTCTTTCACGACACCAGCACCCGTGTGCCGCTGATCATCTATGACCCGTCACCGCAGGCCGACGCCACGCGCGGCACGGTCTGCGATGCTTTGGTGGAATGTATCGACCTGGCGCCGACATTCGTGGAGGTGGCTGGGGACACGCCCGCCTATCACATCCTTGAGGGCGAAAGCCTGCTGCCGATCCTGCGCGGCGAGCGCAGCGAAACCCTGCGCGATTACGTGATCTGCGAATACGATTTCTCGGCCACGCCGGTGGCGCATCTGAATGACATCGCGGTGCGCGATGCGGTGATGTTCATGGTGGCCGACAAGCGGTGGAAGCTGATCCATTTCGAGGGCGGGCACCGGCCGATGCTGTTCGACATGCAGGACGATCCGCAGGAACTGACCGATCTGGGCGACAGCGCGGACCATGCGGATGTGATTGCCGCGATGTATGACAAGTTGTTCGCATGGACCCGCCGCCAAAGCCAACGCACCACCCGCAGCGAAGAGCAGTTGATCGAGATGCGCACCAAGACGCGCAAGCGCGGCGTGGTGATCGGTGTCTATGACGAAAACGACACGCCACTGGAACTGACCGTGCATTATCGGGGTCGCAAGGCACCGGACATGCGCAAAGGGTAATCACAAGGCCTGCCGGGGAGGGCAGGCCACAACGGGAGGAACGACAATGACACTGACAAGAACCTTGACCGGGCTGGGGCTGGCCGCCCTGCTGACCGGGGCCGCCCATGCGCAGGCCAATCTGACGGCGGAAACCGCCAGCCCCGGCAACAGCCCGCACGCCTCGGTCCTGCATCTGGCGGAAATTGCCTCCGAGGCGGGGATCGCCAACCTTCAGGTGCAAGAGGGGCAGACCCTGACCAACTCGGTGCTGAACGTGGCACAGGGGCGCAGTGATATCTCCTCGATGCCGCTGATCCTGGGGTTCCTTTTGCAACAGGGGCGCGGACCCTATGCCGCGCAGGGTGAGGCGGGGGCCGATCTGGCCGCCAATCTGCGCGCGCTCTATCCCTATAACGCCGGGGCCTACGGGCTGATCGCGCTGGAAAGCGAAGGCATCGACAGCTGGGAGAAGCTGGAGGGCAAGAACGTCTGGAACGGCCCGCCGCGCGGTGCGGCACTGGTCAATGCACGGCAGGCCATTTTCCTGTCCACCGGGTTCAAGGATGGCGAGCAATACACCGGCCACCAGTCGAACTGGGGGCAATTGCCGACGCTGCTGGTGGACGGGTCGATGGATGCCTTCGTGTTTCCGCTGACCTTCCCGTCGGCGCGGGCGACGACGATGCAGGCGGCGGGAAGCGTCGTCATGGTCTCGACCCCGAAAGAGCTGTTCGAGTCCGAAGATTACCAGCGCGTGTTCAACGCGCCGGGCAACGTGCCGATCACCGTGGCGTGGGAGGACATGGGGTACGAGGATGGCAAGGGCATCCGCCTGGTGTCCGAGGACGGGGTGTTTCGCGGGATCGGCACGGCCTTTACCGAGGTGGTGCACAAGGACATGGATTTCGACACCGCCAAGGGCTTGGTCGATGCCTATATCGGCTCGCTGGACCGGCTGCGCGCCAAGACGCCTTACATGAAGAACGTGGGGCTGGCCGAGCTTGACCCGCGCCTGTCGGGCTTTTGCGGCGTGAACCCGGTAAAATACCACCCCGGTGCCGTCGCCGCCTGGGAAGAGGCCGGATACACCGTGCACGACTGCGCCAAGTAAGCGCCGTGCCGCCCGCGTCTGCGGGCGGCACCCCC
This sequence comes from Lacimonas salitolerans, assembly GCF_042677865.1. NCBI lineage: Bacteria > Pseudomonadati > Pseudomonadota > Alphaproteobacteria > Rhodobacterales > Paracoccaceae > Lacimonas > Lacimonas salitolerans. The sequence continues at coordinate 29,040 of NZ_JBHUDD010000148.1, forward strand.
AAGGTTGCCCCGTTCAAAAGGACACCGCCCATGACCGCCGCCCGGATTCCGCCCGCAGGACAGATCCGCCGCCTTTCGATGTTGCTGGGCATGATCCTTGTGGTGATCGGCATGGCCAATACGATGCCGTCGATCCCCGGTCTGGACGATTGGGTGACGCGGGCCTTCGGCGGCGGTGTGTCGATCCGGCGGTTCCCTTATGAATACCTGTTCCCGCTGGTGTTCGTGATCATGATGATCGCGGTCGCGCTGGAACATTCCTTTGCCCGCGACTTCCGCGACCGGGGGACGGTGCTGCGCGGGTTCGGGCTGATGATGGACGTGGCGCTGGTGGTGATGGCTGTGGCCATCGCCATCGGCTACCTGATCGAGATCGACAGCGTATGCCTGATCGACCAGATCACCGGCACCCGCGCGGCGTTGATCGAGCAGGCGCTGAAGGACGAGATCGAGTTTGCCTTGTCGATGGGTCTGCCGCTGCCGGGCACGGTGGACGATCCGGCCTGTATCGACACGCTGGGCCTGTGGATCTTTCCCCTGGTGGGCCTGGGGATCGCGGTTTTCCTTGGCTACAACGTGCGGGTCTGGGGCTTTCCGCTGGTGGCGGTCGCGATCCTGATCGCGGCCTATGCGCTGCTGACGGTGATGATGTGGTATCTGTTTGGTCCCGAGGATATGAACAAGTATCTGGTGACCAAGCTGGGCGGCGAGCCGCGCCAGTTGATCGACGGGCGGCCCAACATGCGCGACGTGCTGGTGAACAATGCCCAAGGATTGCTGGGCCGGTTCATGGGCATCCTGATGAACACGGTGTTTCCCTATATCGTTCTGGGGTCGTTGTTCGGCGTCTCCGCCGGGGGCCGGTCGCTGATCAAGTTGGCGTTCCTGTGGACGCGGCGGCTGCGCGGTGGTCCGGCCCATGCGGCAATTGTCAGCTCGGCCATGTTCGGCACCATCTCGGGCGGGCCGGTGGTCAACGTGCTGTCGACCGGGGTGCTGACCATCCCGATGATGCTGAACCGAGGGTTCAAGCGCGTGTTCGCCGGCGGGATCGAGGCGGCGGCCAGTTCGGGCGGACAGATCATGCCGCCGGTGATGGGGGTCGCGGCCTTTGTTCTGGCGGCGATGACGGTGGTGCCCTACCGCGAGGTGATCATCGCCGCGACCCTGCCCGCGATGGCCTATTTCGGGTGCCTGTTCCTGACCGTGGTGTTCGAGGCGCGCAAGATGGGGATTGAGGCGGTGGGCGATGCCACGCCCGAGATGCGCCTGACCGGGGCGGACCGGCTGAACCTTTTGATGATATTCCTGCCGATCCTGCTGATCCTGGTGCTGCTGCTGACCCCGAAAGAGGCGGTCGGCTGCGGCCGGCTGGCATCCTTGTGGGGCGTCACACAGATCATCACCGAGAATGGCTGCCGTGCTGATGGCCTGCCCTGGCTGCTGGAACTGGTGCAGAACTCGGCCGGGGATGCGGGCAGTGCCGGCTGGTGGGCCGTGGCGCTGCTGATCGTGCTGTTCTTTCTGGATCGCGAGATCCGCCGCGACCCGGGACAGATCCTGACCGCGCTGGCCGAGGCGGGGCTGCTGGTCAGCCGTCTTTACCTGATGTTCCTGGCCGTGTCGGTGATCGATTTCTGCCTGAACCTGACGGGGCTGTCGAATTACATCGCCGTGGATATCCTGGGTTGGCTGCGCGCGTCGGGCGTGGCGATCGGCGAGAACCCGGCCTTCATGTTCCTGGCGCTCCTGGCGACGATGGGCATGGCGATCCTGCTGGGCATGGGGATGCCGACGGTGCCGGCCTATATCAACGTGGCGCTGTTGATGGGGCCGATGCTGGTGGGTCTGGGCATTGCCAGTTTCACCGCCAACATGTTCATCTTCTATTTCGCGGTGGCCAGTGCGATCACCCCGCCGGTGGCGGTAGCGGCCTTTGCCGCCGCAAGCATCACCAAGGCCGATCCGATGCGCACCGGGGTGGCGGCGGTGCGGGCCGGGGTGGTGATCTTTGTCATTCCGTTCATCTTTGCCTTCTACCCCGAATTGCTGCTTATCGAGGCGGCGCAGGTGAACCCGCTGCCGGGGGAGGATCGTTACCTGCCCGGTCTGGATGGCACGGTGCATCCGCTGCACCTGCTGGTGGTGGCGGCCAAGGTGGCGCTGGCGCTGTATCTGCTGGCCAGCGTGCTGGCCCGGTTCGAGACGCGGCGCATCGGTCGGGCCGAAGCGGTGGTGCGACTGGTGCTCGCGGCGCTTGTGATGGCCAAACTGCCGCTGGTGGCAGGGGGTGCGGCACTTGCGGCATTGTCGATTTTGGTATGGCACCGTATACACTTACGCCCTGCGGTCGCCTGATTTGGATGGATCTGTCGGAAATCCGGACAATTCCCAGTTAACCCGGATAATTCATGTAGCGGCCTTCTTCTGTTCGTTGAGCCGGGTTCCCGGGTCTTGGGTCTGTCGCGCGCATCCGATGTCTGCGTCCGGTTTGCTGGCCGGTCGTTGACGTGGGTGTTGTGTAACATGGATTGATGTTTCGGGGTGTGTCGGGGCGCCTGCGTCAGGCTGCTTTCGGCGGGTGCACGTGACGGAGCTATGAACACTCGCCCCACAATTGCTTTCTGACAAATTCACTTGCAATCAGACAAATTCCCGCGCGATCAGAGAACGAAAAGCTCTGGCGGCTCAGCTTTTGGTGAACCCTCAATCCTGGAACGCACCGAACCTGTCCTGAAGTTTGCGCATACGGTTCAGCCGGTCGACGACCGTATCGCCAATGTGTGTGATAATGTCGTTCAGCAATAGGCCTGTGAGGCTCGAAAATGGTGCCTGACTATCCCAAAACAGACCTGATTCCGTGCGCAGCGGCAGCACGATCTCGGTATAGTCGCGCGCCCAGTAGCAATGGGAATCGCAGATCAGAACGATTGACACGCCCTCTTCTACCGCCGCCGACAACAGCACATGGCTGAGTTGCGTGTAGCGGCGCATTTCAAACAGAACGAGGCAGCGACGTTCCTGCGTGCCTGCGAAGATCTCGGCGAAGGTCCCGTCGCGGCCATCCTGCTGATAGACCCCGTCGCGCAGATAGGACAGGCGTCCGGCAAAGCTGGAGGCGATTCCGCTGATTGTCTGGAACCCCGCAACATGGACCTGGCTTGCGCCCGAAATCGTCGCCACCGCCGAGTCCCAGGCCGGTGTGCCCCGCTGCTGATAGGCGCTTTGCAGGCCGCTGACCTCAAGCTCGAAGCTGTCCCAGCGACCGGCCTGCTCCTTCGTGTCCCTGATCCGTTCCAGACGGTTCGAGACCAGCACCGGCTTGGCCTCGATTTCATTGCGCAGGTCGATCTTCAGCTCGTTGAAGCCCTGATATCCGATTGTCCGCAGGAACCGCCCCACGGTCATCTGGCTGACCCCGACCGTCTCGGCGATCGAGGCGGCGGTCTCGAACGCAAGCCCATCGAATTCGATCAGCATGTAGTTCGCAATCGCCTTTTCGGCCTTGGTAAAGCGCGAGAAATTCTCGGTCAGCCTTTCGCGCAGGCCGGACTCGTTGTTCTGGTCGGTCATGTCACGCCCCTGCCAGCCTGTGGAACCACGGCTGCGCCTGTTCGATCTGCCCTGCCAGCCGGAACAGGATATCCTCGCGCCCGAAATCGGCCGAGGCCATCACCCCGATGGGCAGTCCCGCATCCGTCCAGTGCAGCGGCAACGACATGCTGGGCTGTCCGGTGACGTTGAACATCTGCGTGAAGGGCGAGAACCGCGCAAGCGCCTCGCGATAGGTGGCCAGATCGTCGGTATCGGTGCGCTGCGTGCCCAAGGGCTGCGGTGGCTGTCCCAGCGTGGGGCTGATCACCACATCGTAGCGTGCATGAAACGCGGCCATGCGGCGGCTTTGGGCGTGGATCTCGGCCAGCGCGCGGGGATAATCCTCGACCCGCATCTGGCGGCTGGCCTCGACCGCGCTCCAGCTTACGGCATCCACGTCGTCGGCGCCCAGTGTGCGGCTCTGCGCGGGCCCGATCGCCTCGATGGTGCGCGAGACATTGCTGGCAACAAGGATCCAGAGCGCCTCGCCCAAGATGCCCCAGTCGCCGGGCAGCGTTGCCTCTTCAACCTCGTGCCCAAGCGTGGCGAGCAGGTGGGCTGCCTCCTGCGCGGCCTGACTGCACGCCGGGTCGATCGGTTGGCCCGAGGGCGGCAGCGTCTGCAGGGCCACGCGCAGCCGCCCCGGATCGGTTGCGACCTCGTCGACATAGGGGCGCACGCGTGGCGGGGCCCAGTAGGGATCACCGGGCGCGCCGCCTTGTGTGGCGTCCAGCAAGGCCGCGCTGTCGCGCACGGACCGTGTCAGAACATGCTGCACGGCAAGGCTGCCCCAGCCTTCGCCCACACGCGGCCCCGATGGTGTGCGGGCGCGCGTGGGTTTCATCCCGAACAGGCCGCAGCAGGACGCCGGAATGCGGATGGACCCGCCCTCGTCGCTGGCATGGGCGGCCGGAACGATACCTGCGGCCACCGCCGTCGCGCTGCCGCCCGAAGACCCGCCAGCGGTGCGCGAATGGTCCCAAGGGTTGCGGGTGGCGCCGGTCAGGCTGGTCTCGGTCGAGGCGGCAAGGGCGAATTCGGGTGTCGTGGTCTTGCCGAAAATGACCAGCCCCGCCGCCTTGTAGCGTTCGACCAATGTCGAATCCGCAGGCGCGATCTGATCCGCCAGAACCCGCGCGCCTGTGATCGTAGGCGTTCCCGCCAGATCGGCCGAGGCATCCTTGAGCAGAAAGGGCACACCCTTGAATGGGCCATCGGGCAACCCGTCGGACAGGGCGGCCCGACCGTGATCATAGAGCTTTTGCGACAGCGCGTTGATGGCGGGATTTTCCTGCTCTGCCGCGGCGATGGCGGTTTCCAACAGCTGCTCTGCCGAAACCTCGCCCTGTGCGACAAGCCGCGCCAGCGCCGTCGCATCGTGCTGTCTGTATGTATCGAAATCCATCTATCACCTGCCCGCCGTTATGTTTGATAACTCACCTTGAATTTATGTGATGCAGGTAACATCGTCGTCAACATGTTCCTCGGGTAGCCGTTGAAAAGAGCAAACCCGACCCCTACAGAGAGGATTCAAGCCATGACACCACGCAAACTTTTCGGCACCGTTTCGGCGGCCGCGATCATTGGGCTGGCGGCGCTGCCCCTGCAGGCGCAGGAAGGCACGCTGACCTGGGGCAAGCCGGCCGAGATCACTGGTTTCGACGTCCACGTTGCAGGCACGGTCGCCTCGTGGGAGATGTTCCAGATGGTCTACGAGACCCTGTTGACCGCCGACGACGACCTCGGCCTTCAGGCCGGGCTTGCCGAAAGCTGGGAGCAGACCTCGGACACGACCTATACCCTGACCCTGCGCGAGGGGGCTGCGTTTTCCAACGGGCGCGCGATGACGACCGATGATGTCATCGGCAGCCTGGAGCGGATCAAGAACCCTGAAACCGCGTCGTACTGGTCGCATCAATTGGGCGACATCGCCAGCATGGAAGCGGTAGACGACCGCACGGTGCGCGTGGAACTGGCCACACCGCAGGCGACCTTTCTGCCCGCGCTGGCCCATATCACCGCCGCGATCCTGCCGATGCAGGAACTGCGCGACGGCAGCTTTGATCCCACGCAGGAAATGCTGGGCACCGGGCCTTTCATGGTGGAAACCCACAATCAGGATGAAAGCTGGACCTTGCAGGCCAACCCGCATTACTGGCGCGAGGGCCACCCGCTGGCCGCGACGCTGGAAGTGCCGATCATCCCCGATGAATCCGCCCGCATCGCCGCGATCCGTGATGGCAGGATCGACTTTACCACATTCGAGAACCCCGACGTGCAGCAGATGCTGGGCACCAACACGCAGGTCGCGATCCAGCCACAGCAGACCACCAACTACTACCGTCTGGACGTGAACGCGCTGAGCGAGGAGTCGGCATTCTTCGACAAGAGGGTGCGGCAGGCGATGAACCTTGCGCTGGACCGTGATGCGATCAATGACTTCGTCTTTGGCGGCTCCAGCGCGGTGGATTACCCGGTGCCGGCGGCGTTCGGCAAGGATGCCTGCCGCGATCTCGACACCTATGCGATGCCCCGCGAGGAACGGCTTGAAAAGGCCCGCGACCTGCTGGAACAGGCCGACAACACCTCGCCCGAAGTGGCGCTGACCGTCAGTTCCGCGAACCCAGTTCTGGGCCGCATCAGCCAGGTTGTGCAGCAAAGCCTGTCCGAGGCGGGTTTCGAGGTCGAGATCAACCAGGTGCCCACTGCGGAATACCTGCAAAAGGTCTTTACCGACGGCGATTTCGACTTTTCCGCATCGTGGCTGGCCGGCTACACCGACCCCGGCATGGTCATCAAGTGGTGGGACCCCGAGTTTGCCGTCTGGAACCTGGCGTTTCAGGAAAACGTGCCCGAGCTGAGCCAGGCGCTGCGCGACGTGTCCTCGATCAGCGACGAAGCTGCCCGGGACGAAAAGCTGACCGAGATCTGCGCGATGATGGATGACGGCGCCAACCTTCTGGCATTGGTGGGCAAGTCCGACTACGTGGTCTATCGCAATGATCAGGTGGACGTGGTGGTGTCGGACCGCTCGGGGTCCGCCAACACCTATCAGTACATCGCAGAGTTCGATCCCAGGTAAGGGACGCAATTCATCGCGGGGCAGGCGGCTTGCCTGCCCCGTCAGGGCGCTGCCACAAGGTCAGACATGCGACTTTCTCTCTATCTCCTCCCGCGCGTGATCGCCGCGCTGATCACGCTTCTTGGCGTGTCGGTTCTGGTGTTCCTGTCGCTGCGGATGATCCCCGGCGGCTATGCCGACATCCTGCTGGGCCCCTTCGTGACGCCCGAGGCGCGCGAGATGATCAGCCAGCGATATGGTCTGGATCAACCGCTGGTCGTTCAATACGGGCGCTGGCTGGTGTCGCTTTTGCAGGGCGATTTCGGCGTCTCGATGGTCACGCAAAAGCCGGATCTGGTCTGGAAGGGCAATCTGGGCTGGTTCGCTCATATCCGACCAAACCGGGTTCGGCTGCTGAAGACCGATGCAGCTGAACGGGTGGTGCCGCTCCATGGGGTTCTGGCCGACCTGCTGCCGTCGATGCCTGATGATCGGCTGTTCTCCGACCTGTCGGTTTCGACGGTGACCAAGGAGTTCGCCAAGCTGAGGAGGCAGCTGCACATCGACCGTCCGGGGCTGGTGTTCCACTCGACACGCAAGTGGTTCATCACCCAGTGTGAGCGCACAGGGGTGCCTGAGCACTACACGGCATCACTGGTTGGGCATCAGTCGGCACGGTCGGAGAACCGGCTGACCTACGGCATCTACTCGGCTGGCATCAGCGACGAGCAGAAACGGGTGATTGTTGACGGGGTGAGGTTGCCGACGTGAGTGACCCGATACCTGACATAGATGCGTTCGAGGAAAGGGCCGCTATCGTGGAATACGACGGCGGCCTTTCTCGTTCTCGGGCGGAGGACCTTGCAGCTCAGGCGCAAGGTTTCCGGAACGCTGACCACTACTGGGAGGTGCTGGCGGACTATGTGGTGACCCGGAAATTGAAGTGAAACGACCCTCGGCTGGCTGCGGCTGGCCGGGGGTACCGCGCTTTGCTTTTTTTGTCAGAGTGCCCCAGAGCAACCCGATGGCTGCCGTTGTCGCTGGATGGATCAGGTGCTCTCGCTTGAGCAAGTCTGCCCTCCCTCGGCCTCTCTGGTGCCCTCCGGTGGCAACGGAACAACGGGTCAACGGGAGCTATCAGGGCGGTTCCAAGCGTTTCAGGAAGTAGTCAGCCGGGTGCAGCAGCAGATCAACGATCCGGTAGCGCTGGGGAAACTGTATAACGCGTTTTTGCATCATACTTTCGCCGAAGGCTTTAACGCTAAGTCTTTGAATACCAAGAGTCACTCGACGCCGGTCATGAGGTTGATCCAGGAGGCAAATCGTCAGATTTCGACTGAGCAGCTGGAGGAGTTCCTGAATTTCCGGGGAGAACCCTACATCACGCAGACGGACCTCGTGCACTACTTTCAGCAATCGATGCGCACGAACGTTGAGACGATCCGACATAAGATGCTGGAGTTGGGTTGGAACAAGGTCTCAGTGAAATGGGGCAGTGTTGACTATAATCGCGTCCTCTGGGTGGGGCCGGGACATTCGGTTCAACGTGGAAAGGTATTTGCCCCCGATGGTACGCAGACGCCGATCAAAGAGGAATTGGAGTTTGACCTATGAGCCGTCTGTTAATCGAAACGACAGAGCGGTGGCTTGACGATGTGATCTGTAGCGCGACAAACTTGATGAGAAGAGCGCGTCAATCAGGATGAGAATCCTTGGTCGCGACGCTTGAGAAGATGCCGCC
>NZ_JBHUDD010000149.1:0-39472 GCF_042677865.1 Lacimonas salitolerans
CCTCACGTCGTGACAACAACATCTGGTGCGACCCTGAACAGGCCAGTGCGCCTTAACCCACACAAATCGCGAAGGGACCAATTTCGGACGATGGTGACAGATGCCGACCGCAGGCTTGATGCGATCTTGGCCAGTGATCCCGATGCAGCCGCCGAATGGCGCGAGCATTACAAACTCACCAACGATACCCGAGTCACACCGTTCGGGCGGTTCCTGCGTAGCTCCAGCCTCGATGAATTGCCGCAATTGTGGAACGTCCTGTGCGGCGACATGAGCATCGTCGGGCCACGCCCGGTGACGGACGCGGAACTGTCGCGCTACGGCGGCGTGGCTGGGGTCATCCTGTCGGTTCGCCCCGGCATGACCGGACTGTGGCAGGTCGTCGGTCGCGGACGCGCGACCACATATGCCGAGCGGGTGCAGATGGACCTACGCTATGTGCAGACCATGACCCTGCGTAGGGATGTGAGCATTTTCTTTCTGACCGCTCTGGTCGTGCTGCGAAGGACGGGCTCGTGATGAGAGGGCGCATGGACGAGACAGCACCAACCGGCGGCCGCGCCGAAACATTCGCGGACGGCTATGAAAGTCAAACCCTCCCCGACATGTTCCGGCAATGGGGGGCATTCCTGCGCCGTCGGTTCCGCGAGGTGCTGATCTGCATGCTGGTCGGCGGTGTTCTCGGGGCTGTGCTCGTGTCGCGCATGGAACTGCTTTACGAAGGCGAAGTCCTTCTTATGGTCGAGCCTCCGGCGCGCAGCCCGCTTGAGACCGAGGCCTCTGCCGCGGCGGCTATCGACGCCTTTGTCGAAGGTCAGGTCTATATCATTCAGTCCACTCAGGTCCTGACCGACGTCGTGGACCGGGCGGACCTGACCAGCCAGCCATTCTTTCAGTCCGAACCAAAAGGCTGGTTGGAGGAACGGATCGAAGAGGCCCTCGCGGTCTTTGCAACCTCACCCGAGCTTCGCGCCGAGGATGCGGCACTGCTGGACCGGCTGGATCCGGTGACGGCCCATGCCGTGCGTACCCTGCGCGACAACCTGTATGTCAATCGCGAGGGTGACACCGGAATCATCAGCATACGGGCAATCGCCAACGATCCCGATCTTGCCGCCAGGATCGCAAACACGATCGGTACCTCCTTTGTCGCCAACCGTGAGGCGTCGCAGTTTCAGCAAGCGTCGCGCGTGGCCGGCTGGCTGGACGAGCGCGCGATCGAATTGCAGCTTCAGCTCTCGCAGGCCGAGGACGCTGTCGCCTCCTTTCGGATCGACAACAATCTGGTGTCGGGCGAACCCGGCATCACGCTGTCCGAGCAGCGGCTGACAGAGCTGAACTCCGAACTCATCAACACACGTGCCGCGCTTGCGGAGCGTCGGGCTGTGTATTCGCGCGCGACCGAGGTGGTGTCATCGGGGGGCACCACGGAATCCCTTCCGGAAATGCAGGGGTCCGAGATTTTTGCGACACTCCGAGCTCTGCTGCTTGAACTCGAGCGCCGTGAAACGGCCCTTGGCGGCCCCAGCACGACCAACTCGCGTATGACCGCCCTGCGGGACGAGCGCGCTGCGATCCAGCGGCAACTGACCGACGAGGTTCAGCGGATTCTCGATCTGATCGCAAACGAGATCGAGACACTGGAGGTGCGCGAGCAACTCATCGTCGATGCCTTGACCCAGGCCGGTGGCGAAACCGGCGAGGCCAGCCGATCCAGCGTCGAGATGCGCGAACTGGAGCGTCGCGCCGCGGCCTATGGCGCTCTTTACGAGCGGTATCTCAACAACGCGGGTCTGGTGGATGAAAGCATCACCTACCTGATCAGCGGGGTCGAGGTGATCGATCCGGCCAATGCACCGCTGGAAGCGCGCTTTCCGACGCCCAAGGCCGTCATCATCTTCTTTCTCGCGCTGGGCGCGACGGTTGGAATCGGGATCGGGTATGGTCGTGAATCGATGCAGCCGGGATTCTTGACGGCGCGCCAGATTCAACGCACGCTTGGGCGTCCGGTGCTGGCAAGCATCCCGATGCTGCCGCCCAGGGACTCGGCCTGGGATATGGTGCGCGATCTGCCCATGTCGCCATATGCCGAAGCTGTCCGACTGCTTCGCCACGAGCTGTCCAGCCGCGACTCGGTGAGCGGGGCGCCAGTGTTGCTGCTGACATCGGCGGTACCCGGTGAAGGCAAGACCAGCCTTGCCTCGGCGCTGGCCACCTCGGCAAGTTCTGCAGGGCTGAACGTGCTTTTGATCGATGCCGACCTGCGACGTGGCGGAACCACGCGTCTTTTCGGGGCCGAGCAGGACGAAGGGCTGACCGAGGTGATGCGCACCCGGACATACGCCTTTCACGACCTTGCGCCCGGTGCGGGTGAACTTGACCTGCTGCCGACGGGTGCGCCCGTCACCAGCCCGACCGATCTGTTTGCGGGGGGCAATCTTCCCCGCTATCTGTCCGAGGCGCGCAAAGCCTATGATCTGATCGTGATCGATGGCCCACCGGTCGCCAACATGGCCGACGCGCCATTGCTGGCGCGCCTATCGGATTCGGTGGCTTTTGTCGTGCGCTGGAAAGACACGCCACGCGATGTCGTTCAAGAGGCGCTGACCCGGCTCGGCGGAGATACCGGAAAGGTGGGCCTGACGCTGAACGCGGTCGATCTTGATGTGGTCGCGCAATATGGCGAAACCTATGGCCAGTATGTGCTGGCATCGCAGCAACCGAACGGGCGGGGCGTTTCCGTGTGATGGAACTTGTGATGAACAAAAGCCTTCGCATGCCGACGCAGAGCCAGAGTCCTGCCGATCCGGCTCATCAATCCGTTGCTGCGCTACCACGGGACCGGTTGAGTGTCGTCATCGGCATTGCCACCACGGGCCGGGCCGGAGTGGTTCGCACAACGGTGCTCCACATGGCCAATTTGGCAGACCGGCCCGACCGGGTGGTTGTATCGGTCGCCAATCCGGCGGATGTGGATGCCACGGGGCTGGACGATCTGCCCTTCAAGGTTGATGTGCTGCACGGGCCCAAAGGGTCGTCAGCGCAACGCAACACGGTGCTGGACCATGCGGGTGACGCCGGGATCGTCTTCTTTATCGACGATGATTTCCTGATCGCGGAGGGCAGCGTGACCGCCCTGCGCAACCTTTTCGCCACCCATGAGGATGTGGTGATGGCCACCGGCCATGTGCTGGCCGACGGTCTGCGTGGCCCCGGCTACGATCACGCCGAGGGTCTGTCCATGCTGGAACGCGCTGTGCCGGTCGATGCCGATGCCGCGCCGCGCACCGTTTACTCGACGTACGGGTGCAACATGGCGGTGCGTGGCGCTGCTATCCGGGCATATCCCGAGCGTTTCGACACGATCTTGCCGCTTTATGGCTGGCTGGAGGACCTTGATTTTTCCCGTCGCATGGCCGCCTTTGGCCGGATTGTCGAGGACCCGCACCTCAGGGGGGTGCATCTGGCCACCAAGACAGGGCGCATCAGCGGTCGGCGGCTCGGATACTCGCAGATCGCCAATCCGGTGTATCTGGTGCGAAAGGGCACATATCATTGGGCGCGGGCGCTGAAATTGGTCACCGGCAATGTGCTGGCCAACAGCGCCAAGTCGCTGTGGCCCGAACCGTGGATCGACCGGCGGGGCCGACTTACAGGCAACATTCTGGCGTTTCGTGATCTGCTGCGTGGCCGGTGCCGGCCCGGACGCATCCACGATCTCTGACGCGGCCAGACCGTCACGATTTCCTTTCAGGCACTCTTTTGGCAAGCCGGTGCGCAAGCACAATCGCCGCAGGATGAGGCAGTTGCAGGATCGGGCTGATCGCGCAGCTTCGTGAAAGCAGATCAAGCGTGCGGGGGCACTCGTCTGCCGACGGGGGCGACACGTCCTCGGCCCAGGCCCATGGGTCGAACCGGGGATGGGCCATCCGACCGTCCAGAATGGCGGTCCACTTGGTGAAGACATGCTTGGAATTGTCGAAAAGCCGCCGAACCCCGATGTTTTCGGCAAATTCGATCGCTTCCGCCTCGGTGTCGAAGGTCACGACGATGCTGCAGGCCTCGCCGGGGTTGTTGTGCGGCGCAATCGGCAAACCGGCCTTTTTCAGGATCGGTTCCATCGCAGCAACCCGCCGCCGCATCGCGCGCATCCGCCCGGGCAGCTTTGAAAGCTGGACATTCAGGATCGCACCCTCGATCTCGCTGATGCGGAAATTCCCGCCGACGAATTCCTGGTCCGTGCGATGGGGCGCGAATTTGCGAAAGTTCACCCCCATGTCATGGGCGCAATAGGCGCGCTCGTAGATCAGATCGTCGGATGTCAGAACCGCGCCACCCTCGCCGCAGGTCATGTTCTTCATCTGGTTGAAGCTGAAGGTGCCCGCATCGCCGATCGTCCCGCAGGCGCGACCCTTGTAGCGCACGCCGATTGCCTGACAGGCATCTTCGATCACGCGCAGATCGTGCTTGGCCGCGATATCCAACAGGCGGTCCATGTCGCAGGGCCGGTTGTTCATGTGCACGGGAATGATGGCGCGGGCACGGGGCGTGATCTTGGCCGCCAGATCGTCAATGTCCATGGTAAGGGTCTGGTCTATCTCGACCAGAACCGGCACCGCGCCGACGTGCAAAACAGCCGCGGCGCTGGCCATCCAGGTGTAGGCCGATACCAGAACCTCGTCGCCGGGGCCGATCCGGCAGGCTTGCAATGCGGTGATCAGCGCCGCCGTGCCGTTGTTCACGGCCAGTGTGTGGCGCGCACCAAGCCGGCGGGCAAGACCGCGTTCGAATTTCTGGCAAAGCCGCAGGCTGCTGGAGGTCCGTAAAAGGTCACCATGCGCGATCACACGACCAACAGCGAACCACTCGCGCAAACCCAAACGTGGCATGATCAGACCCGTCCATACAATTATTGGTGTTGTTCGATAAGCACACCAGCCACACAGGCAAACTCGTTTGCCCCCGATCGGCTTTTGCGTGTTGCAGGCCCACACCCGTTCATAAAAGCTACAATCGAAAGCTAGGGCGAAACGGTCGGAATGACAATTCAAAGCTTGGATAAAATCGGCAATGTGACACGGCTTAGCGCCGATGTCGCGATTGTAGGGGGCGGGGCGTGCGGCCTGACGCTGGCACGCGCGCTGGCGGGGCACATGCGCAACATCGTGGTCCTGGAAAGTGGCGGATTGGCCGAGGACGACGCGCATGAGGCGCTGAATGCGGTCGATATCGCAGATGGTTGCTGGAGCGACCAGGAATTCGCCGCCCGCGATTCGTATCACCGCAGCCTGACAACCCACTGGGATGGCGCGCGCCAGACCTATGGCCTGCGCTGCCGGGGGCTTGGCGGGTCGACGCAGGCCTGGGTGGGCAAATCGGCGGCGTTTGACCAGATCGATTTCGAGGCGCGGGACTAGGTGCCGCTTTCGGGTTGGCCCGTGACCAAGGACGCGCTTGAACCATGGCTTGCGCAGGCCGAGGAATTACTGAACCTCGGGCCGGGGCCGTATGATGCCACGCTTTGGGATCGGATCGGGCATACCCCGCCCGAGCCGCCCCTGTCGGAGACTGCATTCCGAACCGTTTTCTGGAAATTTGCCCGATCGCGGCGCAGCGTGACCGATATCATGCGTTTCGGTGCCGATTTCGCGGCTGATCCGCCCGATGGCGTGCGCGTTCTGACCAACGCGACTGTCACGCGCATACTGACCGATACCGAGGGGCGCAGTGTCACCGGCCTGGAGGCGCGCAGCCTTGCGGGTGGCCGGGTCGAGGTTGCAGCCCCGATCTGTATCCTGGCTGCCAGCACGATCGAAAACGCACGGCTTTTGCTGTTGTCGCGCGACGCCGATCCGCGCGGGCTGGGAAACACCCATGACACCGTGGGCCGATACCTGACCGACCACCCGACCACCACGATCGCCCGTTTCGACAAGGAGGCCGCAGCAGATCTTGCCGCACGCTTTGGCCTGTACGGGTACCGCGAAGGCGGGCGCACGCATGTCTACATGCACGGGCTTGCGCTTGACCCTGCATGGCAGCGGGCCGAGCACGCGCTGAACGGGGCGCTGTTCGTGAACGAAGAGCGCGCGGATGACGACCCGTTCACCGCCGCCAAACGCATCCTGAAGCGGCAAAGCCCCTCGGTTCTGAAGGACGCGATGTCCGTCGCGCGCAGCCCGGTGCGGATCGTGCGCGGTGCCACGGCGCGCGCGATTGAAAGGAATTACATACCCCGGCCGATCTCGAGGGTGATCGTCGATGTGGCGCTGCGGCTGTTTCCCAACACTGTCGCCCGGGACTTCCAGAACGGTCGGCTTCCGGTGAAGCTGTCAGGCTTGCGGATCGAGGCGACGACCGAACAGCCACCGCTGCCCGAGAATCGGGTGACGCTGTCGGACAAGCGCGATGCCTTTGGTCTTGAGCGTCCCTTCGTGTTCTGGACTGCCGGCGAGGCGGCCCGCGCCAACCTGCTGCGGATCGGGCAGCAGTTCGCGGCCGCGACAACCGGCCTGGGCCTGCCACGCCCGCAGCTTTCGGACTGGGTTGTGGATGCCGCACCGGACCGCGCGGTGACAATCGATCTGGGCCACATGATGGGCACCACGCGGATGTCGCAGCGGCCAGACGAGGGCGTTGTCGATACCGACTGCAAGGTGCACGGGGTCGAGGGGCTGTACGCCGCCGGCGGTTCGGTGTTGCCGACCGCAAGCCATGTCAATCCGACGCTGATGATGATCGCTCTGGCGCTGCGTCTGGCCGACCATCTGGCCGCGCGTCAGCCGCGCGGCTGACGGCGACCTTAGCGTGGCAGCGGATTGCGCGCCTTGTTGTATGGCATCCAGTCAATGATTTCGGGGTAATACATCGAGCGCCAGCGCCGCACCCGCGGATTCATCACGCGCCGCCAGACCGGCGGCACCATCGCGGCCATCGTCATGATCGGATAGCCATAGGGCAGTTGCGGGGCGTCGGCCTCGGTATAGTTCTGCAACAGCGGAAAGCGCCGGTCGGGCTTGTAGTGGTGATCGGAATGGCGTTGCAGGTTGATCAGCAGCCAGTTGGTCGCCTTGTGCGCGGCGTTCCAGCTGTGGTGTGGCTTGACGTGTTCGTATTTGCCGTCGCCCAGATGCTTGCGGGTCAGGCCGTAATGCTCGACGTAATTCACCAGCTCCAGCTGCCAGATGGCCACCAAAGCCTGAAAGACGAACAGCGCCAGCCCTTCCCAACCGCCGACGATCAGCGCCAGCACCAGCATCAGCCCCTGCAAGGCCCAGTAGCGCCAGAACGGGTTTTTCCGGCTGGTCCAGCCCTCGCCACGGCGGGCCAGCAGTTCCTTTTCCGCCTTGAAGGCCGAGATCAGCGAGGATCGCACCACGCGCGGGAAAAAGCGGTGGAACCCTTCGTTATAGCGCGCGGTCACCGGGTCGCGCGGGGTGCCGACATACAGGTGATGCACCCGCAGATGTTCCGACCGGAAATGCGAATACAGCACCATCGACAACAGGATGTCGCCCAGCCAGCGTTCGGTGTTGTTCTTCTGGTGCATCAGCTCGTGGCTGTAGTTGATGCCCACGGTGCCGGTGATCACGCCCATGCCGAAAAACAGCACGATGGTTTCCAGCGTGCCCAGATGCGCATCGCCCGGCCCGGTAACATACCAGATGATTCCGAACAGGGTGAAGAATTGCGCAAAGGGCCAGATCAGCGTGATCGCCCGGTGCCATGTCAGCCGCGCCTCGTCGGTTTCGGGGTCGGCATTGGCGCGGCCCAGCCCCAGGAGCGCGTCCAGCAGAGAAAAGAAATACCACGTCATCACCGGCAGCAGGATGACGGTCCAGCCGCCCTTGATGGCCCCCAGCCATGCCACCGGGATCAGCAGCAGCGACAGCCAGAAGGGAAGGGCGTCACGCAATTGCGCGGCGCGCTGTTCAGGGATTTCAACGAAACGGTCAGCCATGGCCTGTATCCTTGCCAATGCCCGCACCCTCAGTTGTGAACGCATCCCGCGCCAGATCGAAAACCTTGCGCATGGCGGTGGGCAGGTCCGACGGGCGAAACGCATGCCTGTCGACGAAGTGCCCCGCGTTCGGGTCCGCGTCAACGGGAAGATCGGCAATCAGGACCTTAAGCCGCAAGTGGAAATGGGTGAAGGTGTGACGCGCCTCTTCTGGCAGCATCTGCCAGTCGGCCAGCATCGGCGGATTGCGCGCGGGCTGCACCTCGGACCAGGTGCTGCCGGGCCAGCCCAGCATCCCGCCCAGCAGGCCACTGTCCGGGCGACGCTCCAGCAGCCAGGCTCCGTCGGTGCGTCGCCCGACATAGGCATATCCGACGCGCACGGGCTTGGGTTTCTTGGGCAGTTTGCGCGGCAGGTCCGGGGCGGTGCCAGCCGCACGCGCACGACAGGGCGTGCGCCAGGGGCAGATGCCGCAGGCCGGGTTGCGCGGAGTGCAGATGGTGGCGCCCAGGTCCATCACTGCCTGCGCATAATCTCCGGGCCGGTCGCGCGGGGTCAGCCCTGCGGCCAGATGGGTCAGTTCGGCCTTGGCGGTGGGCAGCGGCGTTGCCACGTCAAACAGCCGCGCCATGACGCGTTCGACATTGCCATCGACCACCGTTTCGGGCTGGTCGAACGCGATGGCCGATATCGCCGCTGCGGTGTATGGGCCGATGCCCGGCAGGTCCAGCAGGCCGTCGCGCGTGTCTGGAAAGCGTCCGCCATGATCCGCCATCACCGCCCGCGCGCATTTCAGCAGGTTGCGGGCGCGGGCGTAATATCCCAGCCCCGCCCATTCGGCCATCACCTGCGTATCCTCGGCCGCCGCCAGATCGGCAACCGTGGGCCAGCGCAGGGTGAAGCGGTGGAAATAGCCGCGCACGGCGGCAACGGTGGTTTGCTGCAACATCACCTCGGACAGCCAGACGCGATACGGGTCGGGCCGCTGGCCCGCGCGCCGCTGTCCCGGCGACACGCGCCACGGCATGTCGCGGGCGTGGCGGTCATACCATGCCAGCAGCTCGGATGCCTGTGGTGTGTCACGCAATGTTTATTCCTCCGTGTCGGCGGTTTCACTGGCACGCGCCGTACCAATCCCTAGAATAGCGTGTAACGCAAGGATGCAAGCATGGCACGCCACAGCGGCAGCACATACGGTTTTTCACGCACCTCCAGCCTTTTGCAAAAGCGCATCAGGCAGGCAAGCGAGGGGCGCGGCTTTTCCGTCACCCGCCTGTTGACCCATTGGGACGAGGTGGTGGGGGGCGATATCGCCGCCGTCGCCCGCCCCGTCGATGTGAAATACGGGCGGCAAGGGTTCGGGGCCACCCTGACCGTGCTGACCACCGGCGCGCAGGCTCCGATGCTGGAAATGCAAAAGGACAAGCTGCGCGCGCGTGTGAACGCGGTCTACGGCTACAACGCCATCGCGCGGGTGCGCATCACCCAGACCGCGCCCACCGGCTTTGCCGAGGGGCAGGCGCAGTTCGGACGCGCGCCGACACCCACGAAACCCGCCCCGGACCGCGAGGTGACGCAACAGGCGGCACAGGTGGCCGAGGGCGTGACCGACACCGGCCTGCGTGATGCGCTTGAAGTTCTGGCGCGCAACGTTCTATCCAAGGCCAAGCAAACGAAAGGGACCACCCAATGAACCGCAGAACCTTGATGATCGGGGCCGGGGCACTTGTACTGACTGCAGGGGCCGGATTCTTCTCGCTCGGGCAGCGCAGCAGCCTGCCCGACCTTGGGGCCGCCAACGCGCAGGAAGCGGCGGATGTCGATACCTCCTCCGTCGTGGAAATGGCGATGGGCCCCGACGACGCGCCGGTCACCGTGATCGAATACGCGTCCTTTACCTGCCCGCATTGCGCGACCTTTCATGTCGGCCCGGCGGCGCAGTTGAAAACCGAATATGTCGATACCGGCAAGGTGCGGTTCGTCTACCGCGATGTCTATTTCGACCGTCCGGGCCTGTGGGCGTCGATGGTGGCCCGGTGCGAGCCGAACCGCTTTTTCGGCATCACCGACATGCTGTAT
The DNA here is from genome assembly GCF_042677865.1 of Lacimonas salitolerans. NCBI lineage: Bacteria > Pseudomonadati > Pseudomonadota > Alphaproteobacteria > Rhodobacterales > Paracoccaceae > Lacimonas > Lacimonas salitolerans. The sequence continues at coordinate 10,040 of NZ_JBHUDD010000149.1, forward strand.
CGTCAGCAGCGCGACTGGATGGGCGATGGCCAGCCGGCGCAGATCGCGGAAAACCTGCGCCGCATCGGCAAGGTCGCGGGGCTGAGCGACGATCAGCTTGATGCCTGCCTGTCGGACGCCGAGAATGCACAGACGCTGGTGGCCTGGTTCCAGCAGAACGCCGATGTCGATGACATCAGCAGCACCCCGTCGCTGGTCATTAACGGCGAAAAGCACCCCAACATGCCCTATTCCGAGTTGAAGGCGATCATCGACGAAAAGCTGGCGGAGTGATGCCAGCCCCGCTTGAAGGACTGAAGGTCGTCGAACTGGCGCGAATTCTGGCTGGCCCCTGGGCCGGTCAGACCCTGTCGGATCTGGGTGCCGAGGTGATCAAGGTCGAGGCGCTGGCCGGTGACGACACCCGGCAATGGGGCCCGCCGTTCATCGAGCGTGGCACCGACAGGACAGCCGCCTACTTCCACAGCTGCAATCGCGGCAAGATCTCGATCGCGGTGGATTTCCGCACGCCCGAGGGGCAGGAGCGGGTGCGCGAACTGGTCAAGGATGCCGATATCCTGATCGAGAATTTCAAGGTCGGCGGCCTGGCGAAGTACGGTCTGGACTATGACAGCCTGAGCGCGATCAACCCCGGGCTGATCTACTGCTCGATCACCGGGTTCGGCCAGACCGGGCCATACGCGCATCGCGCGGGATATGATTACATCATTCAGGGCATGTCGGGCTTCATGTCGATCACCGGCGATCCCGATGGCCAGCCGCAGCGCGCGGGCGTGGCGATCACCGATCTTTTCACCGGGCTGTATTCGGTCTCGGGCATTCTGGCGGCGCTGCACCAGCGCCACATCACCGGCAAGGGGCAGCATATCGACATGGCGCTGCTGGATTGCGCGGTGTCGGCCATGGCCAATCAGGCAATGAATTATCTTGCCACCGACACGCCGCCAGGCCGGACAGGCAATTACCACCCCAACCTGGCACCCTATCAGGTGTTCGACTGCGCGGACGGGTTCATCATCATCGCCACGGGAAATGACGGACAGTATCAGCGGCTGTGCGCGCTGCTGGGGCTGGACTGGATGGCGACGGACGCGCGTTTCCTGCGAAACGCCGTGCGGGTGGCAAACCGGCCCGAAATGATCGACCTGCTGATGGCCGAGACGCGAAAATGGACCAAGGCCGACCTGTTGCAGGGTTGCGAGGACAACAACATCCCCGCCGGGCCGATCAATGACATGGCCGCCGTGTTCGACGATCCGCAGGTGCAGGCGCGCGGACTGCGCGTCGATCTGGATGGCGTGCCGGGCGTACGGTCGCCCTTTCACTTTTCGGATGCCGATCTGGCGTTGACGCGCCCCTCGCCCAAGCTGGACGAGGGGCACTGAGGCGGCTTACGCCTTGGGCAAAAGCGGTTCGATCCGGTTGATCACCGCGCCCGAGGTCGGTCGCACGGGCGCGCCCCATGTCTCGATCACGTCACCATCGGGTCCGATCAGGATCTTGTTGAAATTCCAGCCCGGGACAAACCCGTTGGTCTGCGCCACCCATTTGTAGAACGGATGGGCGCCCGCGCCCCTAACCGGCGTGATCGTGGTCATGGGCAGGGTCAGGCCGAAATTCACGTCGCAGAATTCCTTGACTTCCTCCTCGCTCGCCAGTTCCTGCCGGAAATCGTTGGACGGCACGGCCAGCACCAGCAGGCCCTGCGGGCCAAAACGCTCGTGCAATTCCTGCAAGGCGTCATATTGCGATGTGAACCCGCAGCGCGAGGCGGTGTTGACCACCAGCACCGGCTTGCCGCGCCAGTCGGCCAGATCGATCTGGCCGCCGTCGATCGAGTTAAACCGGAATTCGGACGCGCGGGCAAACGGCGCCAGCACGATCAGCGCGGCAATCGCAAGACAGGCCAGCATGAACGGAGCGTAGGACTTTCGTAGAATGGTCAGCATCTGGAACCCTCTGGTGAATGTCTTTTGCAGGTATTCGACAAAACTAAGTAAACAGATCATCAATTCCACCGCCCTGCGACAGGATGCGCACTCTCTTGCCAAGCAGTCCGCTGTGCGCGACTTTGCGCCCATCAACGCGGGAGGGACAGGATGCTGGACGAATTGCGCGCCATCGTGGGTGCGGAAAATGTGATGACGGGCGATGATCGCGCACGCTGGGCGCGCGACTGGACGGGGTATTTCCCCTCAGATCCCATCGCCGTGGTGCGGCCCACCAGCACGGACGAGGTGGCCGCCGTGATCCGGCTGGCCAATGAGACCGGCACGACGGTGGTCCCGGTCAGCGGCAACACAGGGCTGGCAGGGGGCGCGCAGGCCAATGGTGCGATCGCGCTGTCGCTGGACCGGATGAACCGAATCCGCGAAATTCGCGCCGACGCCCGCATCGCCATCGTGGACGCCGGGGTGATCCTGTCGGATGTGCATACGGCGGCGGATGCGCAGGGGCTGATCTTTCCGCTGACCTTCGGGGCCAAGGGATCGGCCATGGTGGGCGGCGTGCTGTCGACCAACGCGGGCGGGTCCAACGTGCTGCGCTATGGCAACACCCGCGATCTGGTGCTGGGGATCGAGGCCGTGCTGCCCACCGGCGAAATCGTCGACCTGATGAGCGAGCTGCACAAGGACAACTCGGGCTACAACCTGAAACACCTGTTGATCGGGGCCGAGGGCACCCTGGGCGTGATCACCGGCGCGGTGCTGAAGCTGATGCCGAAACCGCGCGCCTATGCCACCGCGATGGTGGCCGTTGCGTCGCTGGATCAGGCGCTGGTGCTGCTGAACCGGCTGCAGGAGGCGACAGGCGGCGGGGTCGAGGCGTTCGAATACATGCCGCGCAACTACATTCAGGCGCATCTGGCGCTGAACCCCGCCAACCGCGCCCCGTTCGAGGACATGCACGACATCAACATCATGGTCGAGGTCGGCGCGACCGCCCCGCGCGACGTGACGCCCGGGCCGGATGGCACAATCCCCATCGCCGCGCACCTGGAAGAAACGCTGGCCGCGATGTTCGAGGAAGGCCTGCTGCTGGATGCCGTGGTGGCGCAGAACGACGCGCAACGACAGGCGATGTGGGAACGGCGCGAGGCAGCGGCGGAAGTCGTGCTGGGCGCGGGGCGGCCGGTGTCGAACAACGATATCGCCGTGCCGCTGGACAAGGTCGCGGTGTTCCTGGACCGGATGCGCGCGCGGGTGGCGGCGATCGACCCGCAGGCCGAACCGATCCTTGTGGCCCATCTGGGCGACGGCAACGTGCATTACGCGGTCTGGATGAGTTCCGAGGATCCGCAGGTCAAGGACGCCATGACCGAGGCGGTCGAGGATGAGGTGCTGCGGCTTGGCGGGTCGTTTTCGGCCGAGCACGGGATCGGGCAGGGCAAGCTGGGGTCGATGGCGCGGCGCAAGAACAAGGTGGCGATCGCCACGATGCGCACGATCAAGGCCGCGCTGGACCCGAACGGCATCCTGAACCCGGGCAAGGTCTTGCCGCCGGAGTGAACGCGACAAGACCAGGGATCACAGTGGTCAGGCCTGCGAACGCAACAAAAGCCGGGGGGCCAGCCCCCCGGACCCCCCCGGGATATTTGCAGAGAGAGGAAGCTCAGGCAGCCAGACCACGCGTGCCCATGTCCAGGTACTTGCGGCGGCGGTCGGCGATAAGCTTGGCCGGTTTCTGACCGCTCATTTCCGCCAGCATGGCGCGGATCGCCTCGCCCACCGACTGGATCGCCGCGGTGCTGTCGCGATGCGCGCCGCCCAGGGGTTCGGGGATCACGCGGTCGGCCACGCCTAGCTTGTGCAGGTCCTGCGCGGTCAGGCGCAGCGCCTCGGCGGCTTCGCGCATCTTTTCGGAATCCTTCCACAGGATGCTGGCGCAGCCTTCGGGGCTGATGACCGAATAGACTGAATGTTCCAGCATCGCCACGCGGTTGGCGGTGGCAAAGGCCACGGCCCCGCCCGATCCGCCCTCGCCGATGATGACGCTGACCATGGGCACGCCAAGGGTCAGGCATTTTTCGGTGCTGCGGGCGATCGCCTCGGACTGGCCGCGTTCCTCGGCGCCCTTGCCGGGATAGGCGCCGGGCGTGTCGATCAGCGTGACCACGGGCAGACCAAAGCGGTGCGCCATGTCCATCAGGCGGACCGCCTTGCGATAGCCTTCGGGGCGGGCCATGCCGAAATTCCGCTCGATCCGGGATTTTGTGTCATTGCCCTTTTCGTGGCCGATCACCATCACGGGCTGATCGTCGAACCGCGCCAGCCCCCCCATCACCGCGTGATCGTCGGCAAAGTTCCGGTCACCCGCCAGCGGGGTGTATTCGGCAAACAGCGCCTCGATGTAATCCTTGGCATGGGGGCGGTCGGGGTGGCGGGCGACCTGGCATTTGCGCCACGGCGTCAGGGACTTGTACAGATCCTGCAGCATGGTCGCGGCCTTGCGGTCCAGCGCCGTCGCCTCGTCCTCGATATCCATGCCTTCGGACTTGCGGGCCATGGCGCGCAGCTCTTCGGCCTTGCCTTCGATCTCGGCCAGGGGTTTTTCGAAGTCGAGGTAGTTGGTCATTCCGGCTGCTCCAGCGGTGTTTGCGGCTATATGGCCGGTGACGGGCGAAAATGCAATCGGCGCGCCGGTCACGCGGGCCAGAGCACCGGGACAAGCGAGGCCAGCAACAGCACCGCCATCGACCAGTTGAACACCTGCAAACGCCGCTGGCTGGACAGGATGCGGCGCAACTGCTGGCCCAGCACCGTCCAGGTGCTGACCGAGGGAAAGTTGATCAGCCCGAACATCACCGCCACCAGCACAATCGCCTGCCAGGACCGGTCGGGCGCATAGAGCGTGATCGCGGTCAGCCCCATCTGCCAGGCCTTGGGGTTGACCCATTGAAAGAGCGCGGCCTGCAGGAACGTCATGGGCGTGCCCTTGCCGCCGTCGGTGCTGGGCATGTCGGCATGGGCGATCTTCCACGCCAGCCAGACCAGATAGGCGACGCCCACCCATGTCAGCGCGGTATGCAGCACCGGCAGGGCATCAAAGACCTGCATCAGGCCAAGGCCCACCAGCACGATCATCAGGGTAAAGCCGATGCCGATGCCCAGCATGTGCGGAATGGTGCGACGAAACCCGAAATTCGCGCCCGAGGCCATCAGCATCATGTTGTTGGGCCCCGGCGTGATCGACGAGACGAAGGCGAAAAGCGCAAGGCCGGAGAGGAGTGTGGCGTCCATGCCCGGCATATTGCACGGCGCGTGGCGGTGGGAAAGGCCCGTTGGTGTCAGGCTGCCATCAGGGCCACTAGGCCGCGTGCGGTGGCACTGGCCGGGTCGGTCTGGATGATTGGCGCGCCTTGGGTTATCAGCGCATCGGCAAACCCCTGCGCCAGCGCGCCGGTGCCGATGATGCGGATCTGCTGACCCAGCCACCAGCGTTTCGCGGCGGCCAGATCGGCGCCGATCAGGTGCGACAGCGCGTCATTCGGGGTGCTGTAAAGCGCGGTGGCCAGACGCTCGGGGCGGCTGAGCGTGGCCTCCATCGCGGTCTGATCCAGCAGGCCGCTGGCGGTCAGCATCCCGGCAAGGCGCGGGGTGACGGTGCCAAGCGTGCTGATCGCCTCGGACGTGCTGACATGGGTCCAGTGGGCGCTGTCGGTGCCGATCACCAGCACCACGCCATCCCAGTTCGGGCTGTCGGCCACGGCCCCCGAGGTCATCAGCCGCGCCAGCGCCGGCAGGTGATCGGGCGGGCTGGTCTGGGTCAGCGGGCCGAAGCCGGCAAGAGCGCAGGGAAAGCCCTGCGCCGGCTGCGCATCGCTGACCGTAAGATCAGGCTGGCCGCTGTCCACCGCCGTCGCCACGCCATCCGACACGCGCCACAGCATCCTGTCCGTTCCTGTTTCGACTGCAACGATCCGGGCCATGCCCCGGTTCTAGTCGTCTGCCGCCGGGCTGTCCACCGCGCGCGGGCCGGTCAGGACGCGCCAGGCATCGTATTGCGACAGATACACCTGCCCGGTCAGATCATCCAGGAAGTGGCTGCGTTTCAGGCGGTCCATCACCGGGCCCTTGACCTCGGACATATGCAGGCTGATGCCCAGATCGCGCAGCCGCTCGTTGATCGCCTCAAGGCTTTCCAGCGCGCTCATGTCGATCTCGTTCACCGCCGAGCACATCAGTACCACGTGTTTGATCGGCTCGTCGCAGGCGATGCGGTTGTAGATGTAATCCTCAAGAAACCGGGCATTTGCGAAATACAGGCTTTCGTCGATGCGCAGGGTCACCAGTTCGGGGTTGGTCTGGACCTTGTGGCGCAGGATGTTGCGGAAATGCTGGGTGTCGGGGACAAGGCCGACCTCGGCCACATGCGGGCGCGACGTCTTGTACAGGAACAGCGCGATGGACAGGACCACACCTGCGGACACGCCCGTTTCCACGCCCAGCCCAAGGGTCAGCAGGACGGTGGCGGCGACGGCGGCGAAATCGACCTTTGAATAGCCCCAGGATTTCTTCAGGATCGAGAAATCGACCAGTGACAGAACCGCAACGATGATTGTGGCGGCCAGCGTGGCCTTGGGCAGAAAGAACAGCAGCGGCGTCAGCAGCAGTGCGGCCAGCAGGATGCCGATGGCGGTAAAGGCCCCGGCGGCGGGTGTTTCCGAGCCTGCGTCGAAATTCACGACCGAACGCGCAAACCCCCCGGTGACCGGATACCCGCCCGAGATCGCGGCGGCGATGTTTGATGTGCCAAGGCCCACAAGCTCTTGATCCAGCACGATCCTTTGGCGCTTCTTGGCGGCCAGCGTCTGCGCCACCGACACGGATTCGACGAACCCGATGATCGAGATCAGCAGAGCTGAAACAAACAATTGCCGCCACAGGTCGGGGTCGAACGAGGGTGCGGTCAGCGGTGGCAGGCCCATCGGAACGGTGCCCACGATGGCGACGCCCTTGTTTTCCAGATCGAAGAACCAGACCACCAGCGTGGTCGCTGCCACGGCGGCCACCGGCCCGGCCTTGGCCAGAATATCGGCCAGACGTGGCTTCATGCCTGTCCACAGCAGCAGCGGTTTCAGCCCCTTGCGGACCCAGAACAGAAAGCCAAGCGTCGTCACCCCAAGGATCAGGGTGATCGGGTTCATCAGGGTCAGGTTGGCCAGCAGATCGCCCCAGATCTGGATCAGGGTATGGCCCTCGGCCGGGACGCCGATGATGTGTTTCAGCTGCGAACTGGCGATCAGGATACCCGAGGCGGTGATGAACCCCGCGATCACCGGGTGGGACAGGAAATTGGCAAGAAACCCAAGGCGCAAGACCCCCATCACCGTCAGGATCATCCCCGAGATAAAGGCCAGCGTGATCGCCGCCAGCGCGTAATCCGCCGGGTTGGTCAGGCCCAGGTTGCCGATGGCGGCAGCGGTCATCAGCGACACCACCGCAACCGGCCCCACGGCCAGCGCGCGGCTGGTGCCGAAGATCGCATAGGCCACCAGCGGCAGGATCGAGGCATAAAGCCCCATTTCCGCAGGCAGTCCCGCCAGCAGCGCATAGGCCAGCGATTGCGGGATCAGCATGATGGTGACGATCACCGCCGCGACGGCGTCCGACGTAAAGGTGTCGCGGGTATAGGTTTTCGACCATTGCAGAATGGGCAGGTGCCGCTCGAACGCGGCGCGGGTCAGCTTGGGCGGGGTCATTCCGGGGAGTCCTGTTCGGGCGTTTGATCAGGATATATTCAGAATACGGAATAAATTAAAGGGCTGAAGCGGCAGGATTTATGCGTTTTCGCGCCGGATGGCGGCGGATGCCGCATAAATCCTGTCGGACGTGGGTGCAGACAGGCCGGTTCGCGGCCCGTCACTCATAGGACAGCGGCCGCGCCTTGCCCCGGAACACGGTGTAGGCCAGCACCGTGTAGCCCAGGATCATCGGCAGCACGAAGATCGTGCCGATCAGGATGATGAACAGGCTTTCGGGCGCGCTGGCGGCCTCGTAGATGGTGATCTGCTCGGGCACCACATAGGGGTAAAAGCTGTAGGCCATGCCAAAGAACCCCAGCACGAACAGCGACACTGCCGCGACGAATGGCACCCAGGCAAAGCTGTCATCGCGGGTGGGCAGACGGCGCAGCACCGCCCAAAGCACCGCGATCAACGCCACCGAGAACAGTGGCAAGGGGGCCAGCAGAAAGATCTCGGGCACCGAAAACCATTTGTCAAAGATGCGCTGACTGACCAGCGGCGATGCGGCCGAGATCGCCCCCAGCCCCAGCACGACGCCCCAGATGCCGCCGCGCGCCCAAGCCACTGCCTTGGCCTGAAGCGCGGTTTCGGTCTTCAGGATCAGCCATGCCGCGCCGATAAAGCTGTAGGCGACGGTCAGGAACACCGCCGTGACGGTGGCAAAGGCCAGCGTCAGCGGGGTGATCGCCAACCCCATGATGTAGATGCCCAGCATGAAGCCTTGCGACAGCGAGGTCATCAGCGACCCGACAAAGAAGGCGTTGTTTCACGTCGCCTTCCACGGGGCGGGGGCCTTGCTGCGGAACTCGAACGCGACGCCGCGCAGGATCAGCCCGATCAGCATGATGGCAACCGGCAGATACAGCGCGGTAAGGATGGTGCCATGGGCCACCGGAAAGGCCACCAGAAGGATGCCGATGGCCAGCACCAGCCATGTTTCATTTGCGTCCCAGAACGGGCCGATGCTGGCGATCATGCGGTCCTTCTCGTCCTCCTCGGCCAGCGGAAACAGCACGCCGACACCCAGATCGAACCCGTCGAGCACGACGTAGATCAGGATTGACAGGCCCATCAGGGTGGCGAAGGCGACGGGCAGCCAGATTTCAGGATCACCGAACATATCCATGGGTTTACTCCGCCGGTTGGACCAGGGCCTCGCCCGACTGCGGCGAGGGGGTGGGGATGGGTTCGCCGCGCGCCGCCTTGCGCGCGAGGTAGAAGATGACGCCGATGTAGGCCGTCAGCAGCAGGGCATAGACGGCCAGATATGCCGCCAGAGAGGTCGCAACCAACGGGGCGGGCACATCGGCCACGGCCTGTTTCGTGCTTAGCACCCCCTGCACCAGCCATGGCTGGCGGCCGATCTCGGTCGTGTACCAGCCCGCCAGGGTGGCGACCCAGCCGGAAAACGCCATTGGCACCATCGCAAGGAGCAGCGGCTTGGGCAGACCATCGACTCCGCCGCGGCGCCACATCACGGCCACCGCCGCCCAGGACAGCAGCAGCATGGCGACACCCGTGCCGATCATGATGCGAAAGCTGTAGAAAACAGGTGCCACCGGCGGGTGGGTGACGGTGCCATCCTCGGCCACAAAGTCGTTCAGCCCCGGCACCACGCCATCCGCCTTGTGTATCAGGATCAGAGAGGCGCCGTTGGGAATGGCAACCTCCATCCGGTTCTCGCGCGCGGTCTCGTCCGGGATCGCGAACAACAGCAGGGGGACGTTGCCACGGGTCTCCCAGTTGCCCGCCATCGCGGCCACCTTGGCAGGCTGGTGTTCCAGCGTGTTCAGCCCGTGCATGTCGCCCGCCACGATTTGCACGGGGATCAGCAGCGCACCCATGACCAGCCCGGTTTTCAGCGTGCGGCGGATGCCCGGCGAGCGATCGCCCAGCAGCCAGCGGAACGCGCTGATGCCCGCGATAAGGAACGCCACCGTCAGCCCGGACGCCAGCAGCATATGCACCAGACGGTAGGGCATGGACGGGTTGAAGATGATGGCAAACCAGTCGGTCGCATGGGCCACGCCATCGCGCATCTCAAAGCCGACGGGCGTGTGCATCCAGCTGTTCAGCACCAGAATCCAGAAGGCCGACATGGTGGTGCCAAAGGCCACAAGGAATGTCGACAGCGTGTGCAGCCAGCCGGGCACGCGCGACATGCCGAACAGCATGATGCCCAGAAACACCGCTTCGAGGAAGAACGCGGTCATCACCTCATACGCCAGCAGCGGCCCCGCGATATTGCCCACGGTCTCCATGAAGCCGGGCCAGTTGGTGCCGAACTGGAACGACATGGTGATGCCGCTGACGACACCCATGGCAAAGGACAGCGCAAAGACCTTGACCCAGAATCGATAGGCCTGCATCCAGGCCTCCTGCCCGGTCTGGTTGTAGCGCAGACGGAAAAACAGCAGCACCCAGCCCAGGGCGATGGTGATCGTCGGGAACAGGATGTGAAACGAGATGTTCGCGCCAAACTGGATGCGCGACAGGATCAGGGCGTCCATTCTTTCGGGTCCTCTTGTGCGTGTATGACCCAAAGATGCGACCGGTTTGCACCATTTCCAGATGATGCGACAACGTGCCGGGGACAGGCCGAAACGGGGCTGATCCGGCCCGGGGTTGATTGTTGCGCGAGTCACGGCAGTGGCGCGACGCGCCTGCGGCGGGGAAACTGCCAAGGGCAGACCTGATGGGCGAATGTGCCGGAAATTCTGCGAAATACCGGCCGAACGGCCCGAAAACCGGCGCCAAACTCAAAAAAGCTACCTTTTTTGGATTGTAACGATACGGTGAAGGCGGGGCCCGACCCGGCGGTCTGCAAGCGCGATCCGCGCATTTCGGGAAATGCAGGAAACTGAACAGGGATCGTTACAATGTCTGGAAAATTTGTCGTGGCCTACGACGGCAGCGATGCCGCCCGCCGCGCGCTTGATTTCGCGCTGGACCGCGCGGCCTTGCAGGGGGGCAGTATCGTGCTGGCCCATGTGCTGGAATGGTCGCCCTATTCCTTTCTGACACGGGAAGAGATCGAAGAACGGCACAAACGCCGCCGCCAGGAAATGGAGCGCGCCGAAGAGGCCATTCTGGCCCCCGTCGTGGCCGAACTGACCCAAAAGGGCGTCACGGTCGAAACCGTGATCCGCTATGGGCACATCGCCGAAACGCTGTGCGAGATCGCCAAGACCGAGAACGCAATGCAGATGGTGATGGGACGCAGCGGCACAAGCGGGTTGAGCAGCCGTGTTTTCGGATCGGTCGCCGGCGCGCTGGTGCAGGTCGCACCTGTGCCCTGCACCATCGTACCATAATGACGGGGACAGACATCATGACAAGACAGTTCACCAAGGCCTCCGCTGCGGCAGGCCTGATGCTTGCGCTGGCCGGGCCTGCCGCTGCGCAGGGTATCGGCGAGCAGATCGACTCGATCTTTGCGGCCAGCACGGGGTGGTTCGTCAACCTGATCTTTGCCAACGTCTTTGGCGTGCCGTGGATCGTCAGTTGGCTGGTGATCGCGGCGGTGGTGTTCACTGCCTATTTCGGGTTCATCCAGATCCGCGCCTTTCGCCACGCCATCGCGCTGGTCAAGGGCGACTATTCCGACCCGAACGACGCGGGCGAGGTCAGCCACTTTCAGGCGCTGGCAACGGCACTGTCGGGCACGGTGGGGCTGGGCAATATCGCCGGCGTTGCGGTGGCGGTCAGCATCGGCGGCGCGGGGGCGACATTCTGGATGATCCTGGCCGGCCTGCTGGGCATGGCGACCAAGTTCACCGAATGTACCCTGGGTGTGAAATACCGCAACGAATACCCTGACGGCACGGTTTCGGGCGGTCCGATGTATTACCTGAAAAAGGGCTTCGCCGAACGCGGCCTGCCGCTGGGCGGGTTCATGGCGGTGCTGTTCTCGGTGTTCTGCGTGCTGGGCGCGCTGGGCGGCGGCAACATGTTTCAGTCCAATCAGGCCGCCAGCCAGGTGAACGCTGTGACGGGCATACCCACCTGGGTCACCGGGCTGATCCTGACGGTGATCGTGTTCATCGTGATCATCGGCGGGATCAAGTCCATCGCCCGCGTCACCGAAAAGGTCGTGCCCTTCATGGGCATCGGCTATGTGCTGCTGGCGCTGTTGATCCTTGTGATGAATGCCGACATGATCCTGTGGGCCATCGGCGAGATCTTCCGCGGGGCCTTTACCGACAGCGGCATCGTCGGCGGCATCGTCGGCGCGATCATTCAGGGCTTCCGCCGGGCCGCGTTCTCGAACGAGGCCGGCATCGGCTCGGCCGCGATCGCGCATTCGGCGGTACGTACCAAAGAGCCGATCACCGAAGGCTTCGTGTCGCTGCTCGAGCCGTTCATCGACACGGTGATCGTCTGCACCATGACCGCGCTGGTGATCATCATCACGCAGCAATTGGTGATCGACCCCGAAACCGGGCTCTATGTCCTGAACGACGCGGGCCGGATTGCCACGGTGGGCGACACCGACGCGGGCGTGCCGCTGACCTCGGCGGCGTTCGGATCGGCCTTTGGCTGGGCGCCCTTTGCCATGATGATCGCGGTGGTGCTGTTTGCCTTTTCCACCATGATCACCTGGTCCTATTACGGGCTCAAGGCCTGGACCTTCATGTTCGGCGAGGGCAAGACGCAGGAAATGATCTTCAAGCTGATCTTCTGCTTCTTCATCTTTGTCGGCTCGGTCTCCAGCCTGGGCGCGGTGCTGGATTTCTCGGATGCGGCGCTGTTCGCGATGGGGGTGGTCAACATCGTCGGGCTGTATTTCCTGATGCCCATCGTCAAGCGCGAGCTCAACAGCTACTGGTCGCGGCTGAGCACCGGCGAGATCAGGAAGTTCCAGTAAACTTGTATCTGGGAACAACCGGGGCGGCCCCTGTGGCCGCCCCTTTTTTGCGTGCCCTGCTTCCCTTGGCCTGCGCGGCGCGGTAATCGGGGGCCATGACGCGCATACAGGACACATACGCCGACATGGTGCAGGCAGGCGATCTGCATGCCGACCCCGCACAAGAGGCGGCGCTGCCCGAGTTCGAACGTATCCGCGTGGCCCTTCAAGCCCCCGTCAAACGCGGCTGGTTCGCCAGGAAGCCCGAGCCGATCCGGGGGCTGTATATCTGGGGCGGCGTGGGACGCGGCAAATCCATGCTGATGGACCTGTTCGTGTCGGTGGTCGATGCACCCAAGCGGCGGGTGCATTTCCATGCCTTCATGCAGGAAATCCAGGCCGCGCTGCACGAGGCCCGCAAGGCCGATGTCGAGGATGCGATCGCCCCGGTCGCCAAGGCCGTGGCCGACGAGGTGCGCCTGCTGGCCTTTGACGAGATGCAGATCACCGACATTGCCGATGCGATGATCGTTGGGCGGCTGTTCGAGAAACTGTTCGACGCAGGCGTGGTGGTGGTCACGACGTCCAACCGGGTGCCCGATGACCTGTACAAGAACGGGCTGAACCGGCAGATCTTCCTGCCCTTCATCGACCTGCTGAAACAGCGCATGGAAGTGCATGAACTGATCAGCCCGCGTGATTACCGGCAGGACCGTCTGCAGGGCGAACAGGTGTATTTCACCCCCGCCGATGCGGCCGCGCGCAAGGCCATCGCCGCGATCTGGGACGATCTGACCGACGGGGCCGATCAGGCGCTGGTGCTGGTGGTCAAGGGCCGCAAGGTGGAAATCCCGCGCTATCACAACGGGGTGGCACGGGCGACCTTTCACGACCTGTGCGGGCGGATGCTGGGCCCGGCGGATTACCTGGCGCTGGCCGAGGTGACGCGGCTGCTCATCCTCGAGGATATCCCGGCGCTGGGGCGGTCGAATTTCAACGAGGCCAAGCGCTTTGTCACGCTGATCGATGCTCTGTACGAGGCCAGGGTGCGGCTGATCTGTTCCGCCGCCGATGCGCCCGAAATGCTGTACATGGAGGGCGAGGGGGTGTTCGAGTTCGAACGCACAGCCAGCCGCCTGCGCGAAATGCAGGCCGAGGGGTGGGGCGAGGCGTGACCGCGCGGGGTGCGCTGACGCGCACGCAGATGTCTGCGGTGCTCGCCTCCGGCTGCGCTCCTCGGGTGGGCGATTTGGCAAAGGGCGGTCTGGCACTGCGGCAGGGCGCGCGGTTTTGTGCCTATGTCAGCGCGCGGATGCTGTGCGGATGCAGAATGCTGTGCTAATGGCCAGCGCATGAACAGACGTTTCGTGATACTTGGCGCGTTGGCGCTGGCGGGCTGTGGCGCGTCCGAGGCCCCTCCGGCCCTGGCCGCCTATGACGCGCCGCTTTATCCCAACGAGACGCCCGAGCTGCGGGCGCTGATCGTGGAATATGCAAACCTGTACGATGTGCCGGTGGACCTGGTGCAGCGGGTGGTCGTGCGCGAAAGCACCCACCGGCCCAGTGCCCGTAACGGGCCCTACTACGGGCTGATGCAGATCCTGCCGCAGACCGCCCGGACGATGGGGTTTCGCGGCCAGCCGCGTGACCTGCTGGATGCGGAAACCAACCTGCGCTACGCGGTCAGGTATCTGCGCGGGGCCTGGATGGTGTCGGACGGCAACATGGATCGCGCCGTGATGTGGTATGCGCGCGGCTATTACTACGAGGCCAAGCGGCGCGGCCTGCTGCGCGAGACCGGGCTGCGGTCCTGACCATCCGACAGAAATGAAAGGGGGCCGTTGGTTCGGCCCCTCTTTCGTTCCTGCGTGCGTAACCTGGTCCGTGCGGTCAGAGCCCTGACCTGCCCCTCATCCTGCGTCCCGGGGCGGATATTCCCCCATATCTAGACGTAGAAAGGCGAATCAGTCAATCAAATGTGATTCCCGTTTTGGTAGAAAACGAAGAATCGATTGAATTGATTCGAAACTTTTTTCACCGACGCGGCAGGCGCAGCACCTGACCGACCCGAATATCCTCGGGTCTGGTCAACTGGTCGCGATTCGCCTCGAATATCCGGTCAAAGGCGGCAGGGTCGCCATAGGTGCGTTGTGCGATAACCAGCAGGGTATCGTTGGGCTGAACCACATAGGTGTCGTCCTTCGGCATCTCGGGCCGGGGCAGGCGCGTGGCGATCTCGGTCTGGCCGGTGTCGGACAGGCCATCGCTCATGGCGCGGCCCACGATGGTGTGCAGCAGGCTGCCCGGATCGCCCGGTGCGGTATCGCGCCCGGTCGCGGCGTCAAGCTGCTGCAGGATGCCCCAACTCATCTGCCGCAGTTCTGGTGCCGGGGTTTCGACACTGCGCGGGGCCGGGGGGACGGTCGCGGCAAGGGGGGCGGGTTGCGGAAGCGGTGCCACCGGCACCTGAACCGGCACCACGACCGGCGCGGGCGGGCTGTCGTCGATGGCCGTCATGTCCGACTTGCTGACCTGATCGCGGTCACTCGGCGCGGCGAACTCGCGGTCCGGGCCGGGTTGCAGCATGATCAGCGCCATGGTCAGCGCGACGAACATCACCGCCATCAACGCGATGCGGATCGTTCCGGGGCCGAACGGGACACGGGTCATCCTGCGGGCTCCTTCAGGGTCAGGCCAAGATCGGCCCAGCCGATCACGCCGCCGCGGTACCAGCGCAGCTTTGCCGCCGGATAGCCCGCGTCCAGCAGACCGCGCACGGCACGGCCTGCCATGTCCGACGCAGGACCATTGCCAAAGACCAGCAGATCAAAGGCGGCGTCGAATTCCCACTCTGCCGCATCGCGCCGCGCCCCCAGCGCCTGCAATATGTCGGGCAGAAAGCTGTTTTCGGGCGACAGCGCCGGATAGGGCATCGAGATCGCGCCCGGCAACGAGCCGCGCGCGAACCAGTCGGCCAGCCGCGCGTCGACCAGCAGGCCGGTGCCCTCGGCCACGGGGCCTGCCATGAACTCCAGCACCTCGAGCTCGGCCACGGTGACGACGCCGGGTGCCGCCTGCATCGGCTGCACGCAACTGGGCGGGCAGGCGGGGTCAATCGCCGCGCGCAGGTTGGCGGCGGAGTCAGAGGCCGACAGGCTGCGGCCCACGGTATGGGTGACGCCGTTGCGCGCAAAGCTGAGACCGCGAAGGCTCTCGGTTATCCCAAGCTCCTGCGCCTGCCCGGCTGACGCCGACAGACCGGCCCATGCTACGATGACAAACACAAAACGCATGAAACAAACCACGTATCACCACCATATCTGGGGCCTGAAACCTGAAAGTGGAAAAAAGCCCACCCCGTGGCAAGACATACGAATCGGCTGGTGTCGGGTCAAGCACGACAGTCGGATAAGCAGTGTAAAGACCAGAATTGCCCGCAAGAGTTGTGGGCAGCCAAGCCTACCCGGCCTCTTGCAGGCGCAGAACCGCCCCGGCAAGGTACAGCGAGCCACAGATCAGGATGCGCGCCTGCGGGGTGTGGGCGGTGATCTGTGCGATGGCGTTGTGAATGTCGCGGCCTTCTTGTGCCTCCAGCCCGACATCGCGGGCGGCCTGCGCCGTGGTGGTGGCGGGCAGGGTGTTCGCCTCGCCGGGGATCGACAGGGCGATCAGCCCGTCGGCCACCCGCGCCAGAGGGGACAGGTAGCCGCGCACATCCTTGGTGTTCAGCATCCCGCAGATCAGCCATGTGGGTCGCCGGGCCAGCCCGGCCATATGATCGGCCAGCGCCTCGCCCGCCGCCGGGTTGTGCCCACCATCCAGCCACAGTTCGGCCTGCGGCGCGGCGCGCGCCAGCGGGCCATCGGCCAGCCGCTGCATCCGCGCAGGCCAAAAGGCCTGCGTCACCGCCGCTTCGGCCGCGCGATCGTCCATCCCCAGATGCCGCAGCGCGGTGATGGCGGCCCCGGCGTTCTGGATCTGATGCGCGCCGGGCAGGTTGGGCAGGGGTAGGTCCAGCAGCCCGTGATCGTCCATGTAGGTCATGCGCCCGCGCTCGGTCCCGATCTGCCAGTGCTGGCCATGGGCCAGTATCGGCGCGCCCAAGCGGTTGGCCCGTGCCTCGATCACCTCAAGCGCACAGTCGTCCTGCGGGCCGATGACCACCGGAACGCCGCGTTTGATGATACCCGCCTTTTCGCCCGCGATCTGCGGCAGCGTGTCGCCCAGAAACGCCTGATGATCCAGCGACACCGGCGTGATGATCGTCAGCGCGGGGCGGTCCACCACGTTGGTGCAATCCAGCCGCCCGCCAAGCCCGACCTCAAGCAAGGTGTAATCTGCCGGGGTGCGCGCCATGGCCAGGATCGCGGCGCAGGTCGTGATCTCGAAATAGGTGATCGGCGTGCCGTCATTGGCGGCGTAACATTCGTCCAGCACGTCGGTCAGCGCGTCCTCGGTGATCAGATCGCCCGCCAGCCGGATACGTTCGTGAAACCGCGCCAGATGCGGGCTGGTATAGGCGTGCACGCGGTGGCCCGCGCTTTGCAGCCCCGCACGGATCATCGCCTGCGTGCTGCCCTTGCCGTTGGTGCCCGCGATATGGATCACCGGCGGCAGGTCGTGATGCGGATTGCCCAGCACATCCAGCAGGTGCAGCACCCGGTCCAGCGTGAAATCGATCAGCTTGGGATGCAGGGCCATCATGCGGTCCAGGATGGCATCGGATCGTTGGGTCATGACGGGGGGCCTGTGATCAGGAGAGGGCGCTTGGCATGGGTTCTAGCGCCCATGCACAGCGCGGAAAGGCCGGTTTGCGACCGGAACCGGCAGGGTGCGACGCTCAGGTCTGCTCGGCGGCCTGGGCCTCGGGTTCTTCGGCGCTTTCGGGCACCCCGGGGGCGGGCAGATCGCCGCGCACGGCGGGCGGCAGGGCCATCAGCATCCGGGTGATCGTGATCAGCTCGTCGCGCATCCGCGTGCGCGGGGTCACCCGGTCCAGCATGCCGTGATCCAGCAGGTATTCCGCGCGCTGGAACCCCTCGGGCAGTTTTTCGCGGATCGTCTGTTCGATCACGCGCGGCCCGGCAAAGCAGATCAGCGCATTGGGTTCGGCGATATGCACGTCGCCCAGCATCGCGTAACTGGCCGTTACGCCGCCGGTGGTGGGATGGGTCAGCACGACGATATAGGGCAACCCCGCCTCTTTCAGCATCTGGATCGCCACGGTGCTGCGCGGCATCTGCATCAGGGACAGGATACCCTCCTGCATCCGCGCGCCACCGGCGGCGGAAAACAGGATCAGCGGGCGTTTCAGCTTTACCGCCTCCTGCGCGGCGGCGATGATGGCGTTGCCGACATACATGCCCATCGACCCGCCCATGAAGCTGAAATCCTGCGCGGCTGCCACGATCGGCGTGCGGCCCATGTCACCGCTGGCGACCAGCATCGCCTCTTTCTCGGCGGTCTGTTTCTGCGCGGCGCGCAGGCGGTCGGGGTATTTCTTCTGATCGCGGAATTGCAGCGGATCGGCCAGCGGCTCGGGCACCGCAACCTCGGAGAACACACCACCATCGAACAGCGCGCGAAACCGGTCGCGCGGCGTGATCGGCATGTGATGCCCGCAATTGGTGCAGACGTTCAGGTTGTCGCTGAGTTCGCGGTGAAACAGCATCGTGCCGCATTCGTCGCACTTGCTCCACAGGTTCTCGGGCACTTCGCGGCGCGAGAAGATCGAGTTGATGCGCGGGCGGACGTAGTTGGTGATCCAGTTCATGCGGGCGGGCCCTTGTTGCGACGTTGGCCTCAGATAAGCCCCGGCGGGACGAATTGCAATCAGCGCCGCAGCGCCAGCCGTACCGCAAGCCACAACAGCGCCACCCCCGACAGTTCGGCCAGGAACGGCCGCGACAGCAGCCCGCCCGCCTGTTCGATCTCGCTGACAAGGCTGCCTTGCGGAAACAGGAACAGTGCCAGTCCCGAGTCGGGCGAGGCGTGTTCGGCAAACACCAGAAAGGCAAAGGCGTTGATGGCCAGATGAAACCCCACCGCCGCGCCCAGGGTACCTGTGCGCGCGGTCAGGTCAGATGCCGCCAGCCCGAAAAAGAACGCCCAGATCACGTACTGAAACGCGGGCAGGTTGAAATCACCCGGCTGCCAATGGGCCAGCGCGAACATCACGTTGGGCACCAGCATCCAGATCATCGTGTTGTGATAGCGCGCGGCCAGTTGTTGCTGGATATAGCCGCGATAAAACAGCTCCTCGGCCCCGCTTTGCACGGTCAGCGCCAGAAGCGCCACAGGCAGGATCAGCAGCCATTGGCCAAGGTCGCGCATCAGCATCGCGCCAGAGGGGTCGAACCGGGGCGGCAGCGCCTCGATCAGGGCAAACAGCAGCAGCGCGCCCAGAAAGGCGCGGGCCAGATCGCGCAGGGTGGCACGCGGCGGGCCGGTCAGGCTGGACAGGCCGCGCCGGTGCAGGCGCTGCGCCACCAGCAGCACCCCCAGCGCCAGAAAGCCGAAACTGAACAGTTGCAGCAGCAGTCCCGGCGTCGTGTTGCCAACCCAGACGGCCCGCGCGCTGATCCCCGGTGCCCATGTCAGGAACGCATCGAACAGCCAGCGCAGGCCGCTGTTGATGCCTTCGATCAGCACCACGCCCAGCACCAGCCGCGGCATCGTGGCGGTGGCCTGTGCTGGCGCGGCAAAGGCGGAATGCGGCTGATAGGTCATGGGATGTCCGGGCCCGTGGCGGTGCGCATACACCTAGCCCAAGGCGCGCGGCGGCACCAGAGCAGGGCACTGTGACCAATCGTGCCGCAGCCCGCTGATTGCGCCCTGCGTGGCAATCGGGTAACCCCGACCCCGACCACAGAGAAGGATCGCGCCCCATGTCGCTCAACTCGTTCGGCCATATTTTCCGCGTCACCACATGGGGCGAAAGCCACGGGCCCGCGCTGGGGGCCACGGTGGATGGCGTGCCGCCGGGGGTTCCGGTGGACGAGGGGGCGATCCAGCACTGGCTGGACCGGCGCAAGCCGGGGCAAAGCAAATACACCACCCAGCGGCGCGAGGCCGATCAGGTGCAGATCCTGTCGGGCGTTTTCGAGGGCCAGACAACCGGCACGCCCGTGCAGCTGATGATCGAGAACACCGACCAGCGGTCCAAGGATTATTCCGAGATCGCCGAGAAATTCCGCCCCGGCCATGCCGACATCACCTATTGGCAGAAATACGGCATCCGCGACTATCGTGGTGGGGGGCGGTCCTCGGCGCGCGAAACCGCCGCGCGCGTGGCGGCAGGCGGGCTGGCGCGGGCGGCGCTGACGCAGATGGTGCCGGGGATCGAGATCATCGGCTACATGACCCAGATCGGCCCGCATGGCATCGACCGCGCGCGCCTCGATCTGGGCCAGATCGGGGAAAATCCGTTCTGGTGCCCCGATGCGCAGGCTGCCGGCGACTGGGCCGGATATCTGGACGGGTTGCGCAAATCCGGCAACTCTGTCGGTGCTGTGATCGAGGTCGTGGCTCGCGGCGTGCCCGCGGGCCTTGGCGCGCCGGTCTATGGCAAGCTGGATACAGACCTCGCCGCCGCGATGATGAGCATCAATGCCGTCAAGGGCGTGGAAATCGGCGAAGGCATGGCGGCAGCCACCCTGACCGGCGAGGACAACGCCGACGAGATCTTCATGGGCAACGACGGCCAGCCGGTCTATTCCTCGAACCACGCGGGCGGCATTCTGGGTGGCATCAGCACCGGACAGGACGTTGTGGTGCGCTTTGCCGTGAAACCCACCAGTTCGATCCTGAAACCGCGCCAGACCATCACCAAATCGGGCGAGGCGACCGAGATCATCACCAAGGGCCGGCACGATCCTTGCGTGGGCATCCGCGCCGTGCCGGTGGGCGAGGCGATGATGGCCTGCGTGCTGCTGGATCACTTGCTGCTGCATCGCGGCCAGATTGGGGAAAACCGGGGCCGCATCGGGTGAGTGCGCTGCGCCAGGACTTGCGCGCCATCGCCGCGCGCGAGATGGCGCAGGACAGCGCGCATGACCTGGCCCATCTGGATCGCGTCTGGGCCAATGCCGGCGCCATCGCGGCCGCCGAGGGCGGTGCGGACATGGATGTGCTTTGCGCTGCCACCTACCTGCATGATCTGGTGAACCTGCCCAAGGATTCGCCTGACCGCGCGCAGGCGTCGCGGCTGGCGGCACAGGCCGCCGCGCCGTATCTGGAAGCGTTGGGGATGGGCTTGGGCCAGATCGCCGCCGCGCAACATGCCATCGAGGCGCACAGCTTTTCCGCCGGTATCCCGCCCGAAACGCCCGAGGCCGCGATCCTGCGCGATGCCGACCGGCTGGACGCTCTGGGCGCCATCGGCATCGCGCGCGCCTTTGCCGTATCCGGCGCGCTGGGCCGGTCGATCCACGCGCCGGATGATCCCTTTGCCACCGCGCGTGCCCTGGATGACAGCACCTTTGCCATCGATCATTTCGCCGCCAAGCTGCTGCGCCTGCCCGATGGCATGCTGACCGTCACCGGCCGCGCCATAGCGCAGACCCGCGCGGCCACAATGCGCCGGTTTCTGGGCGAACTGGCCGGGGAAATCGGGGCCGCGCCACCCGACCACTGGCCCGGCGCATGACGGCCATCGCGGACATCCTGCTGCCGATCTTTGCGCTGATCGGCGCGGGCTGGGGGCTGGTGCGCGCGGGCGTTCTGATCCCTGCCGACGCACGGCCGCTGTCGGCCTATGTGATGAACATCGCCCTGCCTGCCCTGCTGTGCGGGGCCATCGCGCGGCGCGATCTGGCTGATGTGCTGCACCCCGGCTACCTGCTGGTCTTTGCCGCGGCCGGGCTGGCGTCGATGGCGCTGGCCTATGCCGCCTTCCGCCTGCGCGGACAGGACCGCGCCCGCGCTGCCACCGCCGGGATGGGCGCGTCCTGCCCCAACTCCGGCTTTGTCGGCTTTCCCATCATGCTGCTGGTGTTTCCCGATCACGCCGCGATGATCCTTGCACTGAATTTCATGGTCGAGAATTTCCTGCTGATTCCCGTCGCCTTGATGGCGCTGGAGCTGTCGCGCCCCCAGGGGCAACGCCCGCTGTGGCGCGTGGTGGCCGGGCTGATCCTGTCGGTGCTGCGCCGCCCGCTGGTGATCGGGTTGCTGCTGGGGCTGGTGCTGTCGCTGCTGCGGATCGATCTGCCCGCCCCGGTGCTGCGCCTGCTGGATCTGGCCGCGGCGTCCGCCGGGGCGGTGGCGCTGGTGGTGATCGGAGTGGGGCTGGCCGGGCTGCGCCTGACCGGCGACCGTGCGGCGTCCGGTGCCATCGCGCTGGGCAAACTGGTGGTGCATCCCCTGCTGGCAGTGGGGCTTCTGGCGCTGTTGCCCCTGTTGGGCCTGCCGGTGCCGCAAGGCGCGCTGGCGATCGCGCTGGTGCTCTCGACCGCGATGCCGATGTTCTCGGTCTATCCGATCTTCGTGCAGGAGTATGGCACCGCCGGTCTGGCCTCGGTCTCGGTGCTGCTGGGCACGCTGGCCTCGGCCGTGACCCTCGGCGTTGCGCTGGCGCTGCTGATCTAGCTAGGCGCGGAACCCGTCGGGGATCGCATCGACGCCCTCCAGCACCAGATCGGCCATCACCTGCGCCACCTTTGGTGCCATGCCAAAGCCGATCTTGAAGCCGCCATTGGCGATGAACTGCCCGGGATACAGCGGATGCGCCCCCAGCACCGGCGCGCGGCTTTTGGAGCGGGGCCGCACCCCGGCCCAGCGTTCGATGACCGGCGCGTCGCGCAGGGCGGGCACGGCGGCACGGGCGCGCGCAATCACGTCGTCAAGCTGCGCATCGGTGGTGCCCGGCGCGTCGAAATCCCGCTCGCTGGTCGATCCCACGGCCACTGTGCCATCGGCATGGGGCACGACATGCACCCCATCCACGAAGAGTTGCGGCGCATCGCGGCGGTCCAGCCGCAACAGCGCCGCCTGTCCCTTGACGCCGTTGCCGAACGTCGCGCCCGTGGCGCGGCTGATCTCATCCAGCCCCGCCACGCCGGTGGCCCAGATCACCGCGCCTGCATCCGGGGCCTCGGCCACCACATTCACCCCGCGCGCGGCCAGCGCCGCCACCAACGCCGCACAGGCGCGGCGCGGGTGCATCCGCGCGCTCAGCGTGTCGTGTATCACCCATCCTGTCGGCGTGTCCGGTGCCCAGCCGCCCATCGTATCGGCGCGCGCGACCTGCCAGACCGCGCGCCCCTGCCACAGCGCCCCGGCGCCTGTGGCTCGCTGATGCGCCAGATCAAGGCCGCGCTCATCGGCCACCGGCTGCACCCGGCCGGTGCGGGCATAGCCCGGATCGATGCCACCCGCCGCCGCCACGTCGGCCCAGAAGGATTCGGCCATCAACAGGCTGTCGAGCTGAAACGCCTTCTTGTCGTTCCAGTTCTCCGGCACATGCGGGGCCAGCGCGCCGACGACGCCGCCGCTGCTGCCCGACCCCGCGCCATGGGGGTCGACCACCCGCACGCGTGCCCCGCGCGTGGCACACATCCAGGCGATCGACAGGCCGAAAATACCCGCCCCGCGCACTGTTACCTCTACTGGCACGTCCGCCATTGCCATCGCCCCTTGCCCGGTCCATCCTGCGCCCCGGTGTAGGGGATGGTGCCATGCAAGACCAGCGTGCAGAGGTGGAATGGCAGGGCGGTGCGGTGCCTGTGTCGACCCGGTTCGACGACCCGTATTTCAGCCTCGACAACGGGCTGGACGAGACGCGGCACACATTCCTGACCGGCAATGACCTGCCCGCGCGGTTCTGCGACGGGTTTCACATCGCCGAACTGGGGTTTGGCACCGGGCTGAACGCGCTGGCGAGCTTGCAGGCGTGGATCGGTGCGGGCGCGCCGGGCCGGCTGCGCTTCACCAGTTTCGAAGGCTTCCCGATGACCGCCCCCGACATGGCGCAGGCGCTGGCCGCCTTTCCGGAACTTGGCGATCTGGCGCAGCCTTTGCTACACACATGGGCGACCGGCGCGCGCGACATCGACATGGGCCACGGCATGACCCTTCACGTGATCATCGGCGATGCGCGCCAGACGGTCCCGGCGTGGACAGGCCGGGCCGATGCGTGGTTCCTTGACGGCTTCTCGCCCGCCAAGAACCCCGAACTGTGGGGGGCAGACCTGATGCAGGCGGTGGCCGATCACTGCGCGCCGCGCGCGACCGCCGCCACCTACACGGCGGCGGGCCATGTGCGCCGGGCGCTGACCGAGGCGGGGTTTGACGTGACCCGCCGCGCAGGGTACGGGCGCAAGCGCCACATGACCGTTGCAAGGATGCCCGCCCCATGACCAAGGGCTACGTGCTGAAGGATTCGAACGCCCGGCTGGGCATCATGCTGATGGTGTCCACCACCTTCGTGTTCGCGATGCAGGACGGGATCAGCCGCCATCTGGCGGGCGAATACAACGTGCTGATGGTGGTGATGATCCGCTACTGGTTCTTTGCCGCCTTTGTCACGGCAGTGGCCGCGCGCAAGGCAGGTGGCATCCGCGCCGCCGCCTCGACCAGCCAGCCTTGGGTGCAATCCTTCCGCGCGGTGCTGCTGGTGGCCGAAATCTGCGTGGCGATCTGGGGCTTTACCGTGCTGGGGCTGGTCGAAAGCCACGCGGTCTTTGCCTGCTATCCGTTGCTGATCGCAGCGCTGTCGGGGCCGGTCTTGGGCGAATCCGTGGGCTGGCGCCGCTGGGCGGCGATCGGCGTGGGGTTCGTGGGCATCGTCATCATCCTGCAACCCGGATACGGCGTGTTCCAGCCTGCGGCGATCATCCCGCTGGTCTCGGCCCTGATGTTCGCGCTCTATGGCTTGCTGACGCGCTATGTCGCGCGCACGGACTCCGCAGCCACTTCGTTCTTCTGGACCGGCACGGTGGGCATGGTGGCGATGACCCTTGCGGGCATGTGGTTCTGGGAACCGATGCGCGCCCCCGACTGGGGCTGGATGGGCCTGCTGTGCCTGACCGGGGCAGGCGGGCACTACCTGCTGATCAAGACCTACGAGGTGGCCGAGGCCAGCGTGGTGCAGCCCTTCGCCTATTTCCAGCTTGTCTTTGCCTCGGTCATGGGGGTGATCCTGTTCGACGAGGTGATCCGCAGCAACGTCGCCATCGGCACCACGATCATCGTGGCGGCGGGGCTGTTCACCTTCTGGCGGGAACGGCAGGCGCGCTAGCAAGGGCGACCCGGGATGTGGGTTGCGATCCCTTCCGGTGCGCCCTTGGTCGGGCGCAGGACTGCGCGGCCCCTGGCACTGCAGGGCAACACGGGTTTCAAGATACCGGCTTTGAACATCCACCTTGAAAAACAGCCTGTCACGAACGCCCCGGGGCCACCTGCGCCACGACCACTGATGTGAGGCCTTCGTAGCTTTTGACGTGCCTCAGGCCACTGAAGGCTGCTGCCAGGAACGACAGCGCGAAAGCTGCGAATACCATCACCAGACCCGCTTGAGGGGATGTGGCCCCGACCACAGCGCCTGCCACCAGCGCGGCCAGGGGGCGCACGCCGTAGATGGCCGTCTGAATGACCGCGTTTACGCGTCCAAGCATGTGGCCGGGCGATACCGATTGCCGGACCGAATTTTGCGCGATCAGCCACATGGACGGGCCAAACCCGAGGATGAAGAAGGCGGCGCAAATCGGCAGCAAAGGCCCCTGTGCCGGAGCCAGATACAGGATCGCCGGCGCCAGTATGGAAATGCCCGGCCCGAACAGCAGCACAAAGTTGGGCGGAATGCGCGAGCCATGTTTGCGGCTTGTCCATGACCCGGCGATCGCACCCGCACCAAAGGCGGCGAGGGCAATTCCGAATGTGCCCGCGCCTATCAGGTAGACGTCGCGGATCATCGGCACCATCGTCACCAGAATCGCCGAAAAGGCAAAATTCCAGAAAATCGCGCAAAGCAGGATCGAGAGCAGCAGGCCGTGATCCATCACGAATTTCCCACCTTCGAGAATCCTGCGAAAGATACCTTGGGTCGTGGTATTGGGTGTGAGCTCGAACACAGGAAGCCGCACCGCAAAACCGAGCGCGAAGGCAGCGCCAAGGGCGGCGAGGGGAAACAACCAGCCTGCGGACAGGTATGAAACCGCGATTCCGATAGCCAGCGGCACGGCGAAGGAGGCCAGCGCACGCGGCAATTCCATGCCGGCATTGGCCCTGCCCAACTCCCTTGATGCCACGACTTTCGGGATTATCGAAAGCGCCGTAAGCACAAACAGCACGATGCCGAAACCTGACAGCACCACGAAAAGGCCAAACCAGAACAGGCTGCCGAAAACCACAGCGACCGCGGCACCGATGAACCCCAAAAGCGAAACCAGTGTCGCGCCGATGGCCAGTGTCCTGTGCTGACAGCTATCGACCAGGATGCCGAACGGGATGGATCCCAAAAGATGCGCCATCGACTGACAGGCGACAAGCAATCCGATGATGCTTGGCCGGGCATCAAAGATCAGGGCGGCCACCAGCGGAACCGAAACAAGCGCGATCTGGTCCGCAATATGAATGCCATAGGCTGCCCGTGTCAGGTGTCTGACCGCCATCATACCTGTTCTCCTGCTGATCTTCAGGAACAGCAATAGAAACCCGAGGCGACGCATTCGACCCGAAACATGCGGTTAAGCACCCATTAGCAATCCCTGCAGAATTCGGCAGAATGCCTCCTGTGCCGACATCCGACAGTGGCGTGCAAGGCCGGGCGCGATCCGCAGCCTACTGGCCGCGCAGCGTGTCGCTCACCAGTTCGCGCGAGAACGGCAGCGGGTGCGGGTCGCGCCCCAGCCTTGCGCGATAGACCGGCAGGCTTTCGGTGACGCGCATCACGTAGTTCCGGGTTTCGTTGAACGGGATATGCTCGATCCAGTCCACCACATCCACCGCACCGGTGCGCGGATCGCCGTTCTCCTGCATCCAGCGGATCGGGCGCGACGGCCCGGCATTATAGGCCGCCGACATCATCACCGGGTTGCCGTCGAACCGCGCCGCGAGTTCGGCCAGATAGGCCGCCCCGAGCGTGGCGTTATACGCAGGGTCCGACAGCACGCGACCGGCATCATGCGCCAGCCCCAGACCGCGCGCCACCTCGGCTGCGGTGGCGGGCATCACCTGCATCAGCCCCTGCGCCCCCGCGCCGCTGACCACGCCCGGGTCAAACTCGCTTTCGCGGCGCGCGATGGCCAGCGCCAGATCAGGCGGCACCGGCAGGTCCATGTCCATCAGCGGATGCAGCGCATAATAGGGGCCGGGCAGGGTGATCCCGCGCGCCGCTGCGGCCTTGCCGATCATCACCGCCAGATGCGGCTGATCCAGATCCAGCGCCATCTGTCCCAACTGCCCCAGCTCGGTCCGGCTCAGCGTTTCGGCCAGATGGGTGAAGAACTGCTCGGCCAGCGACACCTGCCCGGCATTCAGCGCCAGAATACCCGCCGCGAACACGCGGGAGCGGGCAAATTCCGCCGCGCGCCAGTCCGGAAATGTCTCGGTGCCCGCCAGCTCAGGATCAGAGGGCAGGCCCCCGCGTTCCGCCGCCAGCAGCCCGTAAAAGCTGGTCTGATGCGCGGCCCCTTCGGCATAGGCCAGCATCGCAGCCTCGTCATCGCCCAACGCCTCCTGCGCGCGACCGATCCAGTACCCGGCCCGACCCAGCGAGATCGGGGTCGCCACCGCCGCGCGGAATCGCTGGAAATGATCCAGCGCCAGCGCAGCATCGTCGAGGTAGTGCAGCGCCAGATAGCCGGACAGCCATTCCAGGTCGGCATAGGCCGACCCTTCGGTCAGACCGTGACCGGACGCCAGCGCATAGGCCTGTGCCGGGCGACCGCCGCGCATCTCGGTCCGCGCCAGATAGCGCCGCCAGCCGGTCCATGCCTCGGCGCGGCCCAGCCCGTCGGACATGTCAGACCGATCCAGCATCAGGGTGATCGCGCCGTCGGTCAGCCTCTTGGCGATGCGCCAGTTGAACCTGTCATGGGCCAGCCCGGGGTCGTCCTTCAGCGCGGGCGGCACGGCGGCGATCAGCCCGTCCACCCCGTCGGTCTGCCCCTGCAAGGCCAGTCGCGCGGCGGCCAGCGCCTGCCAGTCGGCCCGCACCAGCGGCAGCATCCGCCGCGCATCGCTGGCCATGCCACGCCACAGCGCCATGTCCAGCCGCGCCACGTGATGCGGGGTCAGCAGATCGGCATGCCGGGCAAGGAACTGCGTCTGTTCCGTGTCGTTCAGGCCCAGCGTGCGCCAGGCCAACACCAGCCCGGCCTGCGCCTCGCCCCCCTGTCCGGCGGCGATCTGCGCGCGCGCAAGGGCCAGCGCCCCCCGGCCGGTCTGCGGCGTGTGATCGGTGAAGAATCGCCGTATCTCGTCATCCGTCGCCGTCTCCACCGCCGCCTCGGCCCGGCGGCGCAGCAGGTCAAGCCCCGGCCAGTCGGGGTTGCGCGTCAGAAACGCCAGCGCCTCGCCCAAAGTGCCGCGCCCGGCCCGCAGCCGATACCACTCCACCAGGTCGCCCGCCGGGTCCCCCGCACGCTCGGCAAGCGCCTGCGCGGCCACGAAATCGCCGCTGCGGATCGCATCCAGCGCCGACACCAGCGGTTTCGGCCCCTCTTGCGCGGAGGCAACGCCGGGCAACGCAAGGACAAGCATCAGGGAAAGACGGCGCAACATCTCTTGCATTTTCCAATCGGACAAAGGATAGAACAGCGCCAGCCTATCCCCGGTCCTCCAGGCCCGCAATTCACGATGGCGCCATGGGGGCAATGACCGGTGGATCAGGTGCGAAACCCAAGTGCGGGGTGTCCAGCCCCGGAAAGATGAGAAGGAGCGTGTCATGTTCAAGGGAAGCCTTCCTGCCCTGGTGACGCCGTTCAAGGACGGCGCAGTGGACTATGAGACGCTCAAGAAACTTGTCGACTGGCATGTGGACGAAGGCTCGCACGGGATTGTTCCGGTGGGCACCACCGGCGAAAGCCCCACCCTGACCCATGCCGAGCATGAGCGTGTGATCGCAGTGGTGGTCGAGGCCGCCGCCGGCCGTATCCCCGTGATCGCGGGAGCCGGCAGCAACAACACCGCCGAGGCGATCCGCTTCATGCAATACGCCGAGCAGGTGGGGGCCAATGCGGCGCTGGTCGTGACGCCCTATTACAACAAGCCCACGCAGGACGGCATGATCGCGCATTTCACCGCCCTGCACGATTGCTGCGACCTGCCGATCATCATCTACAACATCCCCGGTCGCTCGGTCGTCGACATGATGCCCGCCACCATGGGCAAGCTGGCACAATTGCCGCGCATCATCGGGGTCAAGGACGCCACCGGCGATCTGGCCCGCGTGCCGCGCCAGCGCATCACCTGCGGCACCGACTTCGTGCAGCTGTCGGGCGAGGATGCGACCGCGCTGGGGTTCAACGCCCATGGCGGGGTCGGTTGCATCTCGGTCACCGCCAACGTGGCCCCGCGCCTGTGCGCCGAGTTTCAGGAGGCGACGCTGGCCGGCGATTACGCCACCGCGCTGGACCATCTGGACCGGCTGATGCCTCTGCACGACGCCATCTTCACCGAGCCGGGCCTGTGCGGCGCGAAATATGGCATGTGGAAGCTGGGCCTGTGCTCGGACGAAGTGCGCCTGCCGCTGGTGGGCCTGACCGAGGCGACGAAGGAAAAGATGGACGCGGCCATGCGCCACGCCGGGCTGATCAACTAGGGTCTGTTGACGTTTAAGGATTCCCATATCGGCTTCGAAGTGATTCAAGGTTGCCAAATGGGAGGTGACCTTGATCCG